>NZ_JABUZE010000079.1:0-48568 GCF_014897805.1 Halomonas sp. 3F2F | reverse complement strand
TTATTGACAATATAAGCAGTTTTTAAATTAGTTTTTAATATTTACATTAAGTAACAGAAAGCCTGCTTTAGAAGAAATTTTGATATATGTAAACTCATTAACCTTCTTTTTGGAGATATCGTTATGGCATCGCCCAATACCTTAGTTTTAGCCAGTGGAAATGTAGGAAAACTAAAAGAATTCAATCAATTACTAGCACCTCTTGGGTTAGATGTTCGTCCGCAATCCGAATTTGGAGTAGGCGATGTGGAAGAAACAGGGCTTACTTTTGTTGAAAACGCACTTCTGAAAGCTCGTGAGGCAAGTAGAATCAGTGGGTTACCTGCATTGGCAGACGACTCAGGCCTAGAGGTGGATGCGCTTCACGGTGCACCGGGTATCTATTCAGCGCGCTATGCCGGTGAGCCTAAAAGTGACGAGCGCAATAATGAGAAGTTATTAACGTCGCTCAGTCGCTATGCTGAAGGCCAGCGTAGTGGACGTTATTGGTGCGTATTGGTGTATTTGCGTCATGCAGAAGACCCTGTACCTGTGATTGTGCAACGTAGTTGGGAAGGTGAAATTCTGGCGCACCCGCGAGGTAATGGCGGTTTTGGTTATGACCCTCTGTTCTGGTTACCGGACCAAGGAATGAGTGTTGCCGAGTTATCCAGTGAAACCAAAAACCGACTGAGTCATCGTGGGCGAGCATTACAGGGCTTGGTTGAACTGTTGAAGGTGGCGCATGGCTGAGCTATTGCCTCCCTTATCCCTATACATCCATACGCCATGGTGCGTACGTAAGTGCCCGTACTGTGACTTTAATTCCCATGAGCCCAGTACTGACGAGCTGCCCGAAGCCGCTTATCTAACCGCCCTGCTCAGTGATTTGGAGGGTGATTTATCGTTAGCGAATGAAAGAGAGATTCAAACGATATTTATTGGTGGTGGCACGCCAAGCCTGTTATCGCCAGCTTTTTACGATCGATTATTCAAAGAGATACGCCTTCGATTGCCGTTCTCTTCGACTATTGAAATTACCCTTGAAGCGAATCCTGGCACGACTGAGCAGCGGCGTTTTATTGGTTATCGAGAAGCCGGGATCAATCGCTTGTCCTTGGGAGTTCAGAGCTTTCGCCCTGAACAGCTTAGCGCGTTGGGGCGTATTCATAGCGGCCAAGAAGCGGTCAATGCTGTTCACCAGGCGCGTGAGGCTGGGTTTGATAATCTCAATATTGATTTAATGCATGGCTTACCTAAACAAACACCGGCTCAAGCGATGGAGGATATTGATCAAGCATTGGCTCTGGAGCCAGAGCATCTCTCCTGGTATCAGTTAACGCTTGAACCGAATACGGCGTTTTTCTCTCATCCGCCGGTGTTACCAGAAGAAGAGGCACTCTGGGACATTCAAGAAGCTGGCCATCAACGCCTTGAGCAAGCCGGTTTGCGGCGCTATGAAATTTCTGCCTACGCGCGAGCGGGACTACAAAGCCGCCACAACATCAATTATTGGCAGTTTGGCGATTATTTGGGTATTGGGGCAGGAGCGCATGGAAAGCTGACGACGGTCGATAGTCAGGGGCAACGGCATATCGAAAGGCGCTGGAAAACACGTCAGCCAGAGGCGTATTTACGTCGTGCAAATGATCCGCGTGGCTTTGTGGCTGGTAAGCAGCTGATAGCAACGCAGGAGCTACCCCTTGAGTTTGCGATGAATGCGTTACGCTTAACCGATGGGGTCGCAATGGATGTCTGGACGGCTTACACAGGACAGCCCTCAGCCGTGTTACTTTCACGGTTACAAAGCGCGTATGAAAAAGGACTTTTAATGGAAATGCCCGAAAAGCTGCGTGCATCGCCTCAAGGTCTATTATTCTTGAATGAATTGCTGACATTAATAAGCGATGAGTGATCAGCGATATATAAAGCAATTACCCTGAAGATTATCAAGGAGTGAGTGATGCGTATTTCTCGACTACTGACCCCGCTGGCGGCAGCCATTTTGTTAGCTGGTTGTGCTACCTCGGACCCTTATGGCGGTCAGACGCAGCGCTCTAGCACTGCGATGGGATCTGGCATTGGCGCGGCTATTGGTGCTGCTGCCGGTGCGCTGTCTGGCGATGGCAGCACTAGCCGTCGTGATCGCGCATTGATTGGCGCGGCGGTAGGTGCTGCAGCGGGTGCCGGTATAGGCGTTTACATGGATCGTCAGGAGCAACAGCTGCGCCAAAATCTCCAGGGCTCGCGTATTGAGATTGATCGTCGCGGTGACGATATTGTGCTTAATATGCCCAGCGGCGTTACGTTTGGTTTCGACTCTGCTGAGCTTACCAGCGAGGCGCGTAACTCTCTTAACCAGGTAGCGAATGTACTGACCCAGTACCAGGACACCCGCGTCAACATTGCTGGCCACACTGATAGCACCGGAGATGCAAACTATAACCAGCGTCTGTCTGAACGCCGTGCCCAGTCTGTAGGTAATTACCTTAGCCAAAATGGCGTATCCTCTGCTCGATTAAACACCATGGGATATGGGGCCAATCAGCCTGTTGCTAGCAATAATTCTGAACAAGGGCGGGCGCAAAACCGCCGTGTTGAAATCACCTTGACTCCCACGGGAAATGGCCAGGGTTAACACTAACGATTGATTAGCTAACCTCGGCATTGCCGATAAACGCCCGCTATGCTCACATAGCGGGCTTTTTTCGATTCTCTGTTAGCGAGCGACTATGCTGTCTTACCAACACGCTTACCATGCCGGTAACTTTGCCGATGTGCAGAAACATTTAACGCTTTACGCGGTGGTTGATTATTTATTACGTAAAAAAACAGCCATTACATATATAGATACTCATGCGGGACGAGGCCTCTATCCACTTAACACCAAAGAGACTCAGCGGCTTCAAGAATACCGTGAGGGCATTTGGCCGCTGTGGAAAGCGAGCGAGCAGCTAAGCGACCCTTTACTAAATAGTTGGCTAACCACGCTGGCAACTGCCCAGCCCCATGCATCTGAGCTTACCCATTATCCTGGCTCACCTTGGTGGCTTTCTCAGCCGCTTCGTGAGCAAGATCGCCTGACGTTATTTGAGCTTCATCCAGGTGAGCATGAGCACTTAAGCAGCCAATCGCTTTCCCCGCAGGCGCAGCGAATTTATGGGGATGGCCTGGCAGGCTTGAGTGAGCTGGTACCGGTTGCAACGCCGCGTTTGTGCGTATTGATTGACCCTAGCTACGAACGTAAAGCGGAATATCTAGAGGTGGTTGATGCGGTGACTTATAGCCTGGCAAAAGCGCGACATGCGGTGCTCCTGGTGTGGTATCCATTGCTACCAGCAGGCAACCATCTCTCGCTGCTAAACGGCTTGAGGGAGAGCGGCATCCGTAAAATTTGGCGCAGCGAGCTTCAACGCCATACGCCAAACGAGCAGAGCCATGGCATGTACAGTAGTGGAATGCTAGTGATTAACCCGCCCTGGGGATTAGATGAGCGTCTAGCGGCGGCGATGGCACACATTACGCCGCTGCTAGGCTCGGAAAGTGACTATCGGTCAGAGTGGCTGGTAGGTGAATAGCTTGTTAGCCACTGTCTGTTAGTGACCAAAGCAGGTGATTATTTCCCGATACAAAAACTGCCAAAGATTTCGCCGAGCAGGTCGTCAGCGCTGAATTCACCGGTAATTTCGCCTAACGCCTGCTGAGCATCGCGCAAGTCTTCGGCCAGCAATTCCCCGGCTCCGTAGCCATCTAGTTGGGCGCGTCCAGTTTCCAGCGCAATCATGGCGCGATCTAAGGCGTCTAAATGGCGGCGGCGGGCTGAGAATCGCCCTTCGGTCGTCGCAGAAAACCCCATGATGTCCTTTAGATGGGTTTTTAAGTTATCCACACCCATGCCAGTTTTCGCGGATAGTCTGATCGTTGGTGGGGTTGTGGATAAATCAATGCCCGCTGGTTCGGCGCTGGTATCGATTTTATTTCGCACCAGTGTCAGGCGTGTTTTATCAGGGAGCCTGGCGACAAATTCCGGCCAAATAGTCATAGGGTCGGTCGCATCAGTCGTGGAGGCATCTACCAATAGCAGCACGCGGTCGGCTTTTTCGATCTCTTCCCAAGCGCGGGCAACGCCGATTTTCTCTACGGCATCGGGGGTGTCGCGCAGCCCTGCGGTGTCGATAATATGCAGTGGCATGCCATCAATGTGAATATATTCCCTCAGCACGTCACGGGTGGTGCCGGCAATATCCGTGACAATAGCGGTATCTTGTTCGGTCAGTGCGTTGAGCAAGCTAGACTTACCGGCATTAGGTCGTCCAGCAATCACCACGCTCATTCCTTCGCGTAACAGTGCCCCTTGGCCTGCGGCTTTGCGAACTGCCGTCAGCGCTTGCTGAACGCTGTCTAAACGGTTGGCGACGTGGCCATCGGCTAAAAAGTCGATTTCCTCCTCAGGGAAATCAATCGCCGCTTCGACGTATACCCGCAACTCAATGAGTCGCTCCACTAACGCCGAGATACGCTGGGAAAACTCGCCCTGTAGCGAACGTACGGCATTTTCGGCAGCGGAACGGGAAGTGGCGTCTATCAGGTCGGCAATGGCTTCGGCTTGGGCTAAATCCAACTTGTCATTTAGAAAGGCACGCTCTGAAAACTCACCCGGGCGTGCTAGGCGTGCGCCAAGCTGTAGGCAGCGTTCAAGCAGCATATCCATAATGATTGGCCCGCCATGTCCTTGCAGTTCAAGCACGTCCTCGCCCGTAAATGAGTGGGGGCCGTTGAACAGCAGGGCAATGCCTTCATCAATAACGCTTTCAGCGGCATAAAACGGGCCGTAGTGAGCGTAACGAGGGGAAGGGCAGTGGCCAAGTACAGCGGCAGCGATATCGCGGCAGGCAGGGCCTGAGACGCGAATAATGCCAACACCGCCGCGGCCAGGAGGAGTTGCCAGAGCGGTAATGGTGTCTTGGGTGTAAAGTCGATCGGCCATGGCGCTTCTCGTTGGTGTATGGCGAAGATTGTCGCGTTGTTCATCCTAAAACGCCAGACCCCCGCTAGGGCGGGGGTCTGGTGGTAGGAGAAGGGAGCGTGCTACTTGGTTCGCAACCCTTTGCCGACGTTTGGATCATTCTCAATATTACGCGTAATGAGGTACTGCTGCGCCACCGAGATGATGTTGTTGACGACCCAGTAGATAACCAGACCTGCTGGGAACCACAGGAAGAAGAAGGTGAAGATAATCGGCAGCATCTTCATAATCTTCGCCTGCATGGGATCGGGCGGTGTCGGGTTCAGCATTTGCTGAACGAACATCGAGATCCCCATCAAAATCGGCAAGATAAAGTACGGATCTTTCACCGACAGATCTTGAATCCAGAACATGAACGGCGCATGGCGCAGCTCAACGGACTCAAGCAACATCCAGTACAGGGCGATAAAGACCGGCATTTGCACCAGAATTGGTAAGCAGCCGCCCAGAGGATTGATCTTTTCCTTCTGGTAGAACTTCATCATCTCTTGAGACATTTTCTGGCGATCATCGCCATACATCTCTTTGAGACGCTGCATTTCCGGGCCAAGCTTACGCATACGCGCCATTGACTTGTAGGCTTTGGCGGATAGCGGGAACAGCACCAGTTTCACGAGTACGGTCAGCAGTACAATTGACCAGCCCCAGTTGCCAACGATGTCGTGGATCTTATCCAGTAACCAGAACAGCGGGTTAGCGATAAACCACAGCCAACCGTAATCTACGGTTAGGCGTAGGTTGGGAGCGACTTGTTCAAGATAGTCTTGAACCTTGGGTCCCATGTACAGCGTTGCGCTTAGCGTTGCCTCGCCATCAGCGGCCACACTGCTCGTGGGGCCAGCAAACGCTACGACATTACGATCCCGTGAATCGGTAGTGACATAGTAGAGGTTTTGCTGATTTTGCGCCGGTGCCCAGGCAGATACGAAGTAGTGTTGGATCATCGCAATCCAGCCACCCTGCGCCTCACGATTTTCAAAGTTATGGCTTTGAATATCGTCGAAGTCGATTTTTTCGTACCGCGCGTCAGGGGTAGAGTAGGCTGCACCAAGATACGATTTCATACCCATAGAGACGCCACTTGAGGGGTCAGGGCTATTATCGCGCGCCAGTTGACCGATAAAGCGTGCGCTAATCGGTGACTCGGTGTTGTTGGCTAAATAGTAACTAACGTTGACCGCGTAGTCGCCGCGCTTAAACGTCAATCGCTTAATAACCTCAACGCCGTTAACTTCCGCTGTTAAATCAACACTTAGCTGCTCTTCATCGTTTCCTAAGCGGTACTCGGTACGCTCGGGCGTGAAGGCAATGCGGCTAGCCTGGCCGTCCAGTTGAAGGCCGGAACGGGCGACGTAGCTACGCGTTGAGTTATCAGAAAGCAACACGTAGTTACGATCTGAATCCTGCGTTAGCTTATGCTGCGGTAGAGCGGCGTACACGATATCGCCACCATGTGGGTCAATACGTACGTCGAGAACGTCGGTCGTGACAGCAATAAAGTCTCGGCTAGACGAGTTACTTTCTGCTTCTCCAGGCATGCCTTCACTAATGGCATTTTGGGGAGCCGACGAACTAGGAACCGATAAATCATCACTGCCAACATTATTGGCGGATGAGCCGTTGCTGTTTTGGGTAATTTCAGGCGTCGAATCGACGCTTATTTGCCCATAATCCTGATTCCACTGTACAACCAATAGGTAGGCAAGTACTGCCAGTGGAATCAGTAATAAAAGTCGTTTTACGTCCATGAGGGTTCTGCCCGATGGGTGGTGAACATGCTAATGGCGCAGTGTCATTTACTCGACCCATGACACACGAAAGCCTGCCAGGCGGCAGGCCGAGGTCGAGCGGCGAGGTGTGCGTCAAGCGTCACGTGTTACGCCATTAGGCGGGAGTGGTACAGACACCGCCTGTGCGTCACGCTGAAGTCGTTTCCACATGCCATTTAGCTGGCGATTCAGCGTCTCGTTATCAATATCTTGAACACCACGCTTTGCCAGTATCACGATATCCACAGAGGGTAAGTGATCTTGGCGGAGGCGAACAGATTCTCTCACGAGTCGCTTAAAGCGGTTGCGATCAACAGCGAGCTTCACATTCTTTTTGCTGACCACCAGTCCAATGCGGGGATGTCCCCGGGTACTCAAACGCGCTAGCGCCATCATACCTTTGCCATGAACCTTCAGGTCTGCCTGTTCAAACACGTGACTAAAATCCCCGGCGTTTAGCAAACGTAAGCACCGGGGAAAGCCTTGATGCGGCACACGCAATCCGAGATCAGGCGCTCAGACGCTTGCGGCCTTTGGCGCGGCGGCGTGCGATAACGGCACGGCCGTTTTTGGTTGCCATACGAGCACGGAAGCCATGCGCGCGCTTGCGCTTGAGAACGCTGGGTTGAAAAGTGCGTTTCATAACTCGTTATTCCCACGTGGTTTAGGACGGAAAGTGAATTCCAAAAGACCCGGTCCAGTGAGGAACTAGCCGGGGAGTTTCAATTCAAGACCGGAAATTGTAGAGACTTCCCGCGTCAGGTGCAATTTTTCCTTGCATAAAAAGCGTTAAAAAGGCAATGGAGGCTCTTCGTACATCACCATCGTGGCTTCTTGCCATGACACTACTATTACTAATGAAGTTATTTAAAACCTACTGTTATTAATAGTGGGGATACTAATTGTGGATAAGCTATTTTAGCCCATTTTTATCAACAACTTAAAAACATAAAAAATCTGTGCATAACCTTCGGATAAGCCTTAAATAAACTGTTAATTAGGTGTGTTCAACAGGTTATAGAAGCCATCAAATCAGCTTTTTCCTTGATCAATTACCAGCTTTTCCCTATGCCTCATGAATAGTTGTCCACAGGACAAAAAGAGGCGTTAGTGCGTGTGGATAACCGTCTCGTTGGGCGCTACAATGGTCGGCCGTTTTCAACCGATGGTGAGATGAGTGTCACTCGCGCTTTGGCAACAGTGCCTGGACTACCTGCAGGACGAACTGAATTCACAGCAGTTCAATACCTGGATACGTCCGCTGCAGGCAGAAGAAGGAGAGACCAATGAGCTGCGCTTGTTGGCGCCGAATCGCTTTGTGCGCGACTGGGTGAGTGATAAGTATTCAAAGCGTATCAGCGAGCTGATGCGAGAACTTGCGCCATCCAAGCCTCCCAAAGTCAGTTTGACTGTAGGTAGCCGCCGTGTGGCTGCACCTGCCCCGCAGCCAAGAGATTTGGGTAATCCGGTCTCAGCATCTCCCTCAAGGCAAGCATCGCCTGCGGTTCATACGCCGCCAAGGGGAGACCTTGCTGATGAGCGAGAAATTGATCAACTGCGGGAAGAGTCACCGAATCGGCGAGGAAATGAGCGCCAAGTACAGGTTGAAGGCAGCCTAAAACATGGTAGTGGTCTTAATCCTAATTTTACCTTCGATACCTTTGTTGAAGGTAAATCGAACCAGCTCGCTCGTGCGGCATCTCGTCAGGTATCTGAAAATCCTGGCGGTGCCTATAACCCGCTGTTTTTATACGGTGGCGTTGGTTTAGGTAAAACACACTTGATGCACGCTGTCGGTAACGCCCTGGCTGGCCGCCGTGAAAATGCCCGTGTGGTGTATCTACACTCTGAACGCTTTGTCGCGGATATGGTGAAAGCACTGCAGTTAAATGCGATTAACGACTTCAAGCGCTTTTATCGCAGCGTTGATGCGCTACTTATTGATGATATTCAGTTTTTTGCTGGAAAAGAGCGTTCCCAGGAAGAGTTCTTCCATACCTTTAATGCATTATTAGAGGGTGGGCAGCAAATGATACTTACCTCTGACCGCTATCCAAAAGAGATTAGTGGTGTGGAGGAGCGTCTGAAATCGCGCTTTGGCTGGGGCCTGACAGTGGCTATTGAGCCGCCAGAGCTTGAAACCCGCGTAGCGATTTTAATGAAAAAAGCAGATCAGGCGAAAGTTGATCTCCCGCACGACGCTGCCTTCTTTATTGCTCAGAAGATTCGCTCAAACGTCCGCGAGCTTGAAGGTGCGCTGAAAAAGGTGATTGCAGATTCGCATTTCATGGGGAAAACCATTACCCAGGACTTTATTCGCGAATCGCTTAAAGACCTGTTAGCGCTTCAAGATAAGCAGGTAGGCGTTGATAATATTCAGCGAACGGTTGCTGAATATTACAAAATTAAAGTTGCCGATCTGCTTTCTAAACGCCGCTCTCGTTCCGTCGCACGGCCGAGGCAAGTTGCTATGGCGCTAGCTAAAGAGCTGACAAATCACAGCTTGCCGGAAATAGGCGATGCCTTTGGTGGCCGTGATCACACGACCGTGTTGCACGCTTGTCGTAAGGTAAGAGCGCTGCAAGAGGAAAATGCGGATATTCGTGAAGATTACAAGAATCTTCTTCGCCTGCTAACTAGTTAACCGTTATCGTTTGGGCCTGCACTGCGGGCCTTTCAGGATAGAAACCGGAGTACCGATGAAATTTACTATTTCCCGAGAGGCGTTGCTTCGCCCGCTGACTCTGGTGGCGGGCGTAGTCGAACGGCGCCAAACGCTACCAGTACTTTCTAATGTACTGATCCAAGTAGAAGGGGATCAGGTAGCATTAACCGGTACCGACCTAGAAGTAGAGCTAGTAGGCCGTACCGTGGCGAGCCAAGTTGATCAAGAGGGTGCTGCCACGGTTCCTGCTCGTAAGCTAATGGATATCTGTAAATCGTTGCCTGACCAATCTGAGATTCAGTTGGCGGTAGAAGAGGGGCGTGCCGTACTGCGCAGTGGTCGTTCGCGCTTTACGCTTTCGACGCTGCCCGTTGCAGAGTTTCCAAATATTGAAGATGCTGATGGTAGTCAGGAGCTTAGTGTGCCCAGAGGGACATTGAAGCACCTGATTGAGTCAACGTCTTTTGCAATGGCCCAGCAGGATGTTCGCTATTATCTGAACGGCATGCTGCTCGAAATTCAAAGTAATTTGTTGCGCACCGTTGCCACTGATGGGCACCGCTTAGCTATGTGCTCACGGCCTATTGATATTGTGGTTGACCAAGCGCAAAAGCTAATCGTACCGCGGAAAGGTATCCTAGAGCTTTCTCGCTTGTTGGACGATAGTGATGAACCGGTAAGCCTTACCCTGGGCTCAACCCATGTTCGCGCTCATACAGGCGACTTTACGTTTACCTCCAAGCTGATTGACGGCAAATTCCCTGACTACGAGCGTGTAGTGCCGCGCAATGGCGATAAAGTACTAATCGCTGAGCGTGCTGAATTGCGTCAGGTGCTTTCACGTACTGCTATTCTCTCGAATGAGAAATATCGTGGTGTGCGGCTGTACCTTGAGGAAAACAATCTTAAAGTAATGGCCAATAACCCTGAACAGGAAGAAGCCGAAGAGAATGTGGCCGTTGAGTATAATGGCGGAGCCATGGAGGTTGGCTTTAACGTAGGTTACTTAGTCGACGTGCTTTCGGTACTGGATGAGGATCGAGTGCAGATGACGCTGGCAGATCCTAACAGCAGTGCGCTGTTAGAAGAACCTGGCGGCGGTGATGCGCTTTATGTTGTTATGCCGATGCGGCTATAGCCGCAATAGCTGGCTAAAGAGGGCGGCGCTTCTGATGGCAGAAGCGCCGTTTTCGCGTTTTAAAGGATGGCAGGTTTTATGGTCTTATTTACTGGCAGTCGTTAATGAGTGTGTCTCGGTTAAATCTTCAGGGGCTGCGTAATTTAGCGCCAGTTGAGATGTGCCCGGCATCCCGTATTAATGTGATATACGGCGTTAACGGCAGTGGTAAAACTAGCCTGCTGGAAGGTATTCATATCTTAGGAATGGGGCGCTCTTTCCGGACTCGTCAGCTTAAACATGCTATACAGTCTGAGGCGCCCTATATGACGCTCTACGGCCGCTTGGCGGGGGACCCTGAGGTTACGCTTGGTGTGAGGAGAATGCGCGCACAGCGCGAGCTAGAGTTGCGTTTGCGTGGAGAGAAAGGCGTCCGCTTGGCCGAATTGGTTGAAGCTATGCCGTTGCAGCTAATAAATCCAGATGCCTTTCGCCTTCTCGAAGGATCGCCCGCAGGTCGCAGAGAGTTTTTGGATTGGGGAGTGTTTCACGTGAAACACTCTTTTCTCGACGCATGGAAGCGAACGCGCCGCGCGGTGAAACATCGGAATGCGCTCCTTAGGCGTGGTAGAATAGTCCCAAGCGAAATAGCGGTATGGGAGTATGAGTTAGCTTCCTGGGGGGAGCAGATGGATGCACTCAGGCAAGCATGGTTCAACGAGTTCTTGCCGGTATTCGATGAAACCTTAAAGGAGCTGATCTCTCTACCCGATTTAACGCTGCGTTATGTAAGAGGCTGGGATATGCAGCGCGCACTTGCGGACGTTTTGCAGGATAGTCGTCACGCGGATCAGCAAATGGGCTTTACCCAGCAGGGGCCGCAGCGAGCAGACTTGCGAATCAGATTAAACAAGCAGCCTGCTGTCGAAGTCCTTTCCAGAGGCCAGCAAAAGCTGGTGGTTAGTGCATTAAAGCTTGCCCAGGGGCGGCTTCTGGAAAGTACCACACAACGACACTGCATCTACTTAATCGACGATTTACCAGCGGAGCTAGATAGCACGCACCGAGATCGGTTTTGCAATTTGCTTGAAAAGATGCAGTGTCAGGCATTTATTACAAGCGTCGAACCCTCCGCGCTTCGTGGTATATGGGAGCCCTCAACAGATGTCGGGATGTTTCACGTGAAACACTCCAGTCAAGGGTTAAGCCAATTACTGCCGGACGGGTAGGCGACACGGAACGAGACAGACTTCACGACGGAGTGGTCAATGAGCGAGCAGGCTTACGATTCATCAAGCATTAAGGTGCTCAAAGGGCTAGACGCAGTACGCAAGCGCCCAGGCATGTATATCGGCGATACCGACGACGGCACCGGGTTGCACCACATGGTTTTCGAGCTGGTGGATAACTCCATCGATGAAGCTCTGGCAGGTCACTGTAGTGAAATTCGTGTGGTTATCCACCCGGATGAATCAATAACGGTGAGTGATAATGGCCGTGGTGTTCCCACCGAGATACATGAAGGCGAAGGCGTCTCAGCCGCAGAAGTTATCATGACAGTGCTGCACGCTGGCGGTAAGTTCGATGATAATTCATATAAAGTATCAGGCGGTCTACACGGTGTAGGGGTGTCGGTTGTTAACGCGCTTTCGGAAGAATTGCGGCTAACCATCTGGCGTCAAGGGGAAGTGTTTGAGCAGGTCTATCACCACGGTGTACCTCAAGCGCCACTAGGTGTTGTCGGTAAAACGGAAAAAAGTGGCACTCGTGTACATTTTCGTCCATCACCGAATACCTTTGCGAATATCGAGTTTCACTACGATATTCTCGCCAAGCGCCTACGTGAACTTTCATTCTTGAACTCAGGCGTTGCTATCCGTTTAATGGATGAGCGTAGCGGCAAAGAGGAGCTGTTTCATTATGAAGGGGGCTTGAAAGCATTTGTTGACCACCTGAATAAAAATAAAACAGTTCTGAATCCTGTCTTTCATTTCAATGCAGTGCGAGAAGATGGCGTTGAAGTAGAAGTGGCGATGCAGTGGAGCGAGGCCTTCACTGAAAACATTTTTTGCTACACCAATAATATTCCTCAGCGAGATGGTGGAACCCACTTGGCGGGTTTTCGTGCCGCGCTTACGCGAACGCTTAACCACTATATCGAAGCTCAGGGGCTACTGAAAAAATCCAAGGTCAATACGTCGGGCGACGATGCTCGTGAAGGCTTGACCGCTATTATCTCTGTTAAAGTTCCCGACCCTAAATTCTCGTCTCAAACCAAAGACAAGCTGGTTTCCAGCGAAGTCAAAACGGCGGTTGAGCAAGAAATGGGGCGGCTATTTGCTGACTATCTGATCGAAAAGCCTAACGAAGCTAAATCGATCGTTAACAAGATGCTAGACGCTGCACGGGCGCGGGAAGCCGCTCGTAAAGCACGGGATATGACTCGCCGTAAGGGCGCGCTCGATATTGCTGGGCTACCTGGAAAGCTTGCAGACTGCCAAGAGAAAGACCCAAGCCAATCAGAACTTTATCTGGTGGAGGGCGACTCGGCTGGTGGCAGCGCCAAGCAGGGGCGTGACCGACGTACTCAGGCAATTTTGCCGCTGAAAGGTAAGATACTAAACGTTGAGAAAGCGCGCTTCGATAAGATGCTGTCTTCAGCAGAAGTCGGCACGCTGATTACAGCGTTAGGCTGTGGTATTGGTCGCGAAGAATTTAATCCCGATAAGCTACGTTACCATTCGGTCATTATTATGACGGATGCCGACGTTGACGGTTCGCACATTCGCACGTTGCTACTAACGTTCTTTTTCCGTCAGATGCCGGAATTGATTGAGCGTGGCCACATCTTTATTGCTCAACCCCCACTTTATAAAATTAAGCGGGGTAAGCAAGAGCTCTACCTGAAAGATGAGCAAGCAATGACCGACTACCTGACCACCACTGCATTGGATGGGGCTGGGTTATATGTCAATGCTGATGCGCCTGGCATTACTGGTTCGCAACTAGAAGCACTGGTTACTCAGTATCGAAATGTTATGAAACGGATTGACCGCCTTGCGCGGGTATATCCCATTGCAGTGCTCAAGCAGGCTGTGCATGCAACGGCGCTTCAAGGCGAAGTCAGTCTTAAAGACCGTGTCACCATGGAAAATTGGATTGCTGAGCTACAGAAAGCAATGGATGACATGGTGGCCTATGAAGGCGGACCGCGTTACCAGTTCTATCTGCAGGAAGATAGCGAGCGCGGTTTGCACTTGCCAGCGGTGTCTTTGATTGCCCACGGTGTTACGACTGAGTATGTGTGGGGACTGGACTTCTTTGAGAGCACTGATTATCGGGCCATAACGGGCCTTGGTGAGACGTTAAACGGGTTGCTTGAAGAAGGTGCTTACATTGCCCGTGGCGAGCGTCAGAAGCCTGTTACGCATTTCTCCGAAGTGCTGGCTTGGTTGATGCAAGAGGGGCAGCGTGGGCTCTCTTTCCAACGCTATAAAGGTCTGGGGGAAATGAACCCCGATCAGCTGTGGGAAACCACCATGGATCCCGACAGCCGTCGTATGCTGCGAGTAACCATTGAAGATGCGGTTGCTGCCGATATGATGTTCAACACGTTAATGGGGGATGAAGTTGAGCCTCGCCGTGATTTTATCGAGACGAATGCGCTAGTTGCTAATCTCGATGTCTGATGTGTTTACCAGCGTGTGTTTCACGTGAAACAGTGCGATAGGCACTAATAAACGCAGTCAGATGAAAAATAAAACGCCGCGCCTAATTAAATGGGAGCGGCGTTTTTTTTGTGTGTCTAGAGTAGAGAGGAGGAGGGGACGGAAGGAAGAAACCCCATTACTGCTGTTGGCATAGCCAATCTGCAAATGCAGCTAGATCTGGATAAACAAGCGTATTTTCAAGATTAGTATGACTGGCTAGCGTTTTCTCCCCTTTACCTGTTCTGACCAGCACTGAACGACATCCTACTGATTCACCCGCTTTGAGATCTCGAAGGCTATCGCCGACCATCCAACTACCGGTGAGGCTCTCCATTGCTAATTGCTGCTGAATTTGCAAAAGCAATCCTGGCAAGGGTTTTCGACAAGCGCATTGATCATCGGGGCCATGAGGGCAGTAAGCAATATGGGCAATACGTCCACCTTTCGCCTCAACCAGTGCTGTCAAGCGATCATGCATTGAATGGAGCGTTGCCTCATCGTAATAGCCCCGTGCTATACCCGACTGATTGGTAGCTATTGCCACGGTATATCCTTCCTGGGTTAGCTGGGCAATCGCATCGATCGCTGAAGGGTAGGGCACCCATTCGTCTAGTGATTTAATATAAGCATCAGAGTCGTGATTAATGACACCATCACGATCAAGTATCACCAGTTGGTTAGCCGAGATCATAGAGTTCCTTATTCGCACATCACTGTTTTCTATTAGAGTCATGGGCACATAGTAATTGGGCGGGTGTTTCACGTGAAACAATTAGTCGGCGTAACCCTGAGTTTAGTCTGAGGGGAAGAGGCGAGACAAATGTGATGAGCGAAAAAAGCCCGGCTTGATAGAAGCCGGGCTTGCTGTTGTTATCTGGGTGAACCGCTATCGGTACCGAGACTTATTGTGGTAGCTGGGAAATATCTGCCACTTCAAGGAACAGTGCTTGCAGACTGGCAAGCAGTGCCAAGCGGTTATGACGGACAGCATCGTCATCGGCCATCACCATTACCTGATCGAAGAAAGCATCGACAGGTTCACGTAGCGTTGCCAGCGCATCTAGTGCCTGCTGGTAGTCGCCTGCTGAAAATAACGGAGCTACTTGCTGTTGACTGGCCGTTACTGCATTGAACAGCGTCTTCTCAGCCTCTTCCTGAAGTAGACTCTGATCAACCTGGGTACTACCGTTGTGTTCCTGCTTGCTAAGGATATTAGAAACCCGCTTGTTCGCGGCAGCCAAAGCAGCGGCTTCTTCCCGCTGTGCAAAGGCCTTAACGGCACGCAAGCGGCGAGCAAAATCCAGCGGTTTAGTTACTGGGCGAGCGCGTACCGCCAAGTACATTTCAGCACTAATACCTTCTTCTTGGCCCCAGGCGCGGAAGCGGTCCAGCATGTAGGTCAACACGTCTTCCACCAAGCCTTCCGCCTTAGGCAGGCCTTGGTGCTGTTCTGCGGCTACGCTGAGTAGCTCGCGAAGATCTAAATTAAGCTGACCTTTGACCAGGATGTTAAGCACACCAATAGAGGCACGGCGTAGGGCAAACGGATCCTTTGCGCCGGTTGGGCGCTGGCCAATACCAAAGATGCCAACAAGAGTATCTAGACGGTCAGCCAATGCTAGCGCTTGGCCTGCAAGGCTTTGCGGAATGTCGTCACTGGCAAAGCGGGGCAGGTACTGCTCTTCTAATGCCTGAGCAACCTCAGCTGGCTCACCATCCTGTTCGGCATAATAGCGGCCCATAATGCCCTGAAGTTCTGGGAACTCGAGCACCATCTCGGTGACCAAATCGCACTTGGCCAGTGCCACTGCGCGCTGGGCGTGGCTCACATCTGCATTAATGTGCTCGGCAATATACGTTGCTATCGCTGTGCTGCGACGTGCTTTGTCAGCCAAGGTGCCTAACTGTTGTTGGAATACCACGCTTTCCAACTGAGGAATACGTGAGGCGAGAGTACGCTTCCGGTCAGTTTCGTAGAAGAAGGCCGCATCGGCCAGGCGTGGGCGAATGACCTTTTCATTGCCGGAAATCACCTGCTGCGGATCAGCGCTGTCGATGTTCGAAATAGTAATGAACAGCGGTTTCAGCTTGCCTTGATCATCCAGCAGGTGGAAGTACTTTTGGTTAGCCTTCATGGACGAGATTAAGCACTCGGCGGGCACTTCCAGAAAGCGTTCATCGAAGCTGCCGGTTAATGCGACTGGCCATTCGACCAGGCCGCTGACTTCTACCAACAACTCTTCGTCGATAACGGCATTGGCTTCTTGAACCTCTGCTTCAGCTAATACCTGCTCACGGATGCGTTCGCGGCGCCGCTGGCGGTCGGCTAGGACGTAGGCATTTTCCAGTGCGGCTAGGTAGTCATCGGCATGTTCAAGCTGTATGGCATCTGGCGCATGGAAGCGGTGGCCAAAGGTGGTACGGCTGGCCTGAAGGCCAAGCGCTTCTGCGGCAATGACGTCGCTGCCATACAGGGCAACTAACCAGTGAACTGGGCGGGAGAACTCAACGCGTGACGAACCCCAGCGCATATTCTTAGGTACCGGTAGCGATTGTAGCGTTTTGCGAACCATCTCTGGCAGCAGCGCCTGTACCGTCTCGCCTTGCTGCTGTTCGCGGAAACCAAGCCAAGTACCTTTATCGGTTTCTAAGTGAAACAGCTCATCGACGCTGACGCCGCAAGAACGCGCGAAACCTTCGGCTGCTTTGGTGGGCACGCCGTCCTTGAATGCAGCGCCTAGGGCAGGGCCACGACGCTCAACCTCACGGTCAGGCTGCTTGTCTGCAAGCCCGCTAACCTGTACTGCTAAACGGCGCGGGGTCGCGTAAGCAGCGATGCTTTGGAAGGAAATCTCGGCTTCTTGCAGGCCTTTTTCGATGCCTGCAGCAAATGCATCGGAAAGTGTATCTAGCGCAGCGGGGGGAAGCTCTTCGGCACCTAGTTCTAATAGAAGCGTATCAACAGCCATTATGCGTCTCCCTGGTCGGCTAGTAGTTCGCGGCGTAGGGCTTCGGGCGCCATTGGGAATCCTTCTGCTTTACGAGACTCAAAATAGGCAGTGGCGACATCCCGTGCCATGGTGCGAACGCGCAGAATAAAGCGCTGCCGTTCGGTCACGGAAATCGCATGACGAGCATCTAACAGGTTAAACGTATGGGACGCTTTCAGAACTTGCTCATAGGCAGGCAGCGGCAGGTTGGCTACCAGAAGCTTACTGCACTCTTTTTCCTGGTGGTCAAAGGCGGCAAATAGCTGATTAACGTCAGCATGCTCAAAATTATACGCCGACTGCTCACGTTCATTCTGAAGATAAACATCGCCGTAGCTGACCTTGCTGCCGTCGGGGGCAATGGCCCATACCAGGTCATATACGCTATCGACGTTTTGCAGGTACATGGCGATACGCTCAAGCCCGTAGGTGAGCTCACCAGTAACGGGGTAGCATTCAATGCCGCCTGCCTGCTGGAAATAAGTAAACTGAGTGACTTCCATACCGTTGAGCCACACTTCCCAACCTAGGCCCCAGGCACCTAGGGTAGGGGATTCCCAGTTATCTTCCACGAAGCGTATGTCATGGACGAGAGGATCGAGCCCCAGGCGCTTTAAAGAGCCTAAATAGAGATCCTGAAGATTGCTGGGCGATGGCTTCATTACCACCTGAAATTGGTAATAGTGCTGTAGGCGGTTGGGGTTTTCACCGTAGCGGCCGTCTGTTGGACGGCGGGAAGGCTGCACATAGGCCGCGTTCCAGGTTTCTGGACCAATTGCCCTTAGGAAGGTGGCAGGGTGGAAGGTGCCCGCGCCGACTTCCATATCGAGAGGTTGGAGAATGACACAGCCCTGTTCTGCCCAGTATTGTTGCAGAGCAAGGATCAAGCCTTGAAAGGTCGACACATCGGGTGTCGATTGGTTTGTCGAGACACTCATCGCGGAAAGCACCGTTGGCCATGAATTCATAGGCCGTCAAGTATACAATCACAGAGAGATGGGTTATAGGCACGTTAGCCAACAGAGCTGTTTTTGGTGAGGAGAACGAGATGATCGTTGTAACAGGCGGGGCTGGTTTTATCGGTGCCAATATTGTCAAAGCGCTGAACGCTCGTGGCCGCGATGATGTGATGGTGGTTGATGACCTGCGTGACGGCACTAAGTTCGTCAATTTAGCTGACTGCACGTTGGCCGATTATCTGGATAAAGATGATTTTCTAGCGCGGATTAAGGCGGCATTGCGAGGTGAGTCAGTCGATTTGCCGACCATTGATGCTATTTTCCATGAGGGTGCGTGCTCCGATACGACGGAGTGGGATGGGCACTACATGATGGAGAATAACTTCGAGTACTCAAAAGTGCTGCTTAACTACTGTGAAGCGTTAGGCATTCCATTTCTATATGCTTCATCGGCGGCTACTTACGGCGGTAGTGAGGTGTTTAAAGAGGCGCCTGAGCACGAAAAACCGCTCAACGTCTATGGCTACTCTAAGCTGTTGTTTGATCAGCACGTGCGCTCTCGCTGGGATGAGTTGACGACACAAGTGGTTGGCTTTCGCTATTTCAATGTTTATGGCCCCCGTGAACAGCATAAGGGCAAGATGGCGAGTGTCGCCTACCATAACCATTTACAAATTCGCAATGGGGAAACGTTAAAGCTGTTTGGGGCTTACGGCGGTTATGAGGCGGGAATGCAGAGTCGCGACTTTGTTTTCGTTGGCGATGTGGTGGCTGTCAACCTGTGGTTTTTAGATAACCCTCATGCGTCCGGTATTTTTAATTTGGGCACTGGGCGAGCCGAGCCTTTCAAAGCTATTGGCGAGGCTGTAATCGATTTTTATGGTCAGGGTGAAATTGACTACATACCTTTCCCTGAAGAACTAAAAGGCCGCTATCAAAGTTACACGCGTGCAGATATCAGCAATCTGCGTGCCTCTGGTTGCGATGTTGAGTTCAAAACCGTTGCCCAGGGTGTGAAAGCCTACTTGGAGTGGCTAAATGGCTAATTCTGCCAAGCGCATATTGGTGGTCGGCCCTTCGTGGGTCGGCGATATGGTGATGGCGCAAAGCCTGTTTATGACCTTGAAAGACCGTAACCCAGGGGCAACCCTGGGGGTGGTCGCTCCGGCATGGTCACAGCCTGTTTTGGAGCGTATGCCTGAGGTAGACGAGGTGCTTCCATTGGCAGTAGGGCATGGTGAATTTGGCCTAGCCAGCCGCCGTGAGCTGGCTGCCCGTTTACGAGGACGCTTTGATCGTGCCATCGTTCTGCCACGCTCTTGGAAAGCGGCGCTGGTGCCCTTTATGGCACGTATTCCCGAGCGCATCGGTTTTTTGGGTGAACACCGTTACGGCTTATTGAAAGAGCGCCGCAAGTTGGATAAGCAGGTGTTGGATCAAACGGTTAAGCGGTTTGTTTCTCTGGGCCTGCCGCTGGAAGAAGCCATACAAGGCGAATTTGAGATTCCGACACCGCGTTTAACGATTGATCGAAATAACTTGGTCAATTTACGTCTTACTCATGCGCTATCGTCGCGTCCAGCCATCGGTATGATGCCCGGAGCGGAGTACGGGCCCGCTAAGCAGTGGCCGTTAGGCTATTTCCATGCGTTAGCGGTGCGACTGGTTAAGGATGGATTTGAGGTGCGTGTGTTTGGCGGGCCGAAAGATAACGCTGCAGGTGAAAGCATTGTGAAAGGGTTGCCCCATGCGCATAACTTATGCGGCAAAACCCAATTGGCGGATGCGGTAGATCTATTGGCAGACTGCCGTCAGGTGGTCACCAACGATTCGGGCTTAATGCACGTTGCCGCCGCGGTAGGCGTGCGCATTCACGCTCTGTACGGCTCTTCATCTCCTGCTTACACCCCCCCCCTAACCGATAATGCTGTCATTCACTATCTGGCGCTTTCCTGCTCACCTTGCTTTAAGCGTACCTGCCCGCTGGGGCATACCAACTGTCTGAATGATTTAGGCGTGGAGCAAGTGTACCGAGCGATGAGTGTCGATAGTCAGCGTGCTAACGGCGCTAACGTTAGCGCATAATCTCGACTTCATCAGCCTGATCAGCAGGCGTTTCTATGACTTGTTGGTCGGCGCTTGCTTGAGGTTCGCGCCGTTGAGGGGTCAGTCCTTCCCAAAGACGGTGCTGTAAGGCGGTCTCTTCCCGGAGCCGCTCGTTAAGCACCTCAAGCCCATGCGTTTCAACCAGCGTTGGTTGGCTGCTAAGTAGAGATGCCCCGAGCCCTGCACGGTTATCGCTGAGCGGTAGGCCCATTGCGTCCAAAATAGTCGGGAATACGTCTAACATTGTCGCCCCCCGATGCACTGTCAGCGGTGAGATACCTTCGCCCAGCATGATCAGCGTATTGTCTCGATCTAATGTTGTCAGTTGATCCCAAACCGACACTCGCATCGTAAGGTGGTCGCTGAGCACGACAACCAATGTATTTTCGAGCAGGCCTTCTTGTTCAAGACGCTCAATAAGGTCACGTGCCTGGCTCGCTGAACATTTCACCGAATATAAGATATCTTGACCATCGAATTCGCCCTGACGGTCTATGCATGTCTGGGAGGGAAAGCCATTAGGGGCGTGACCAGCAATGCTGAGATTCACAACTGCCCATGGGCCGCCATCTTGTTCACTTAAACGACGAATCTCATCCACCGTAAAATCGTAAAGCGTATCATCGTATAGACCCCAGCTATTTAGGTACTCTGGGTCCTTGAGTTCCGCTGACAGCTCTTCCTTGCCTTTTACCGTATCAAACTGATGGCCGCGATAGAAAAGCCCTTTACCAGCAAACTGAGCACTCGCTCCACCCAAATAGCTAAGTCGATAGCCTTGAGCCGCTAGCACATCACCCAGGCAATCGACGCCGGGAACTACTTTGGAAAGCGGCTCGAACTGGCTGTCGTGCAAAAGTCCCGCAGGCATCAGCGGCACACCACACTGGCTAGCAATCATGCCTGCCATGGTCCAGCCGGTATTTTCCATTTGCTGGATACCTTCAAAGACCAGCCCGCGTTCGCCTAACGCGGTTAAGTCAGCATAAGCATCACCAAATAGCTCATTGCGATACGTACGCTCAATACTTTCCAGGTACATGACCAGCAGGTTCGGCGCATTAGCATTAACTTGATTGCCCGTGGGTGGTGGCACGTAACGGCGATCTAGCCAGGCACCATCGTCCGTTACAATGGCCGCGCTGCGTTGCCCTAAACCGTAAAGCATTGGATTTGCGGCTAATAAGAGGAGGGCAACGAAGCGTTCAGTGAGCCGCCATCGCTGATCATGCCGCGTGATCCAGGTAACGGATGCCAGCACTGCGATGACGCTCACTGTGTAAATAACGGCAGTGATCATTTTTTCAGCACCGCCATGTTCGGCCATGCCCGCCTGAAGGTGGAAAAACACCGCACCTAAATCAACATTGCCAAAGCTATCAGCTAAGTAGACATAAATGCCTAGTAAGCTGAGCGGTGCCAGCGACCAAGGCCACATCGTGCGGTAGCGGGCGTTTTGCGGTGCTCCCCAGCGCAACTTGATGCCACAACCTAGCCATACAGCGGCTGTGAAAAATAGTGTCCACCAAGGTAGCCGAGTAAGCACGGTGAGGGCATAGCCAAGACAGATGCCGATTACGAGTAGTGGCAACCATGGAGTAAGTTTGAGTGACCTTAGTGCTGGCATGCGTCTCCCGAAACGAGTGTTGATAGAGTAAAGAAATACGGACGCATATTGATCACAAGATCAGGTGAGAGACTGCCCGGTAGTAGAGATATCTTTAGTGATATCAACACGTCGTAATAGAAAATTTACAGCGTATTATAGGCGGTTATTAACATTATTTTTGGCATATTTCCAAAAAACGCCATTTGCATTAGCCACAGATATAGTCAGCCCACGCCAGCCATCCAGTATGCCGAGGCGGAAAAAATAAGTGCGTATAAATGCGTAAAGTGCCTTGAGAAATATCAGCGCAAAAGGATAATGCTTGAGTTTTTTTGATGATGCGCGAAGGTCTGAATAGCGATTTATCTTATCAAGAAACTGAGCGAGGTCGTTAACGGCAAGATGTTCAATTTTTCCATTAAGCTGAGAAACTTCTGTATTTTTTGCTAAGCTTACTGACTCATGAACAGCGGCATCATTAAAGTTACACGTGTTACGGTTAAACAGCCGAATTAACCAGTCATTTCCCCAGCCAGAGTGGTGAACGGGTTTACCCAGCATCCAGTTTTCGCGCAATATTTTGCCAGCCTGCTGAGGTGTTGCAGTGGCGACCCAGTCATTAATCGCAGCGTTAAGCTCTTTTGTTGGCGCTTCGTCAGCATCTATTGAGAAGATCCAGTCATATTTTGCTAACGATACGGCAGCACGCTTGGTAGGGCCAAAGCCTAAAAATTCACCATGGTGTAATGTTGTATTGGAGTAGGCTTGTACAATGCTACATGTGTCGTCTGTGGAGCCGTTGTCATATACCACGACATCGTCATAGCACGTCAAGGCGTCTAGTGTTCGGCTAAGTGTCGCGGCCGCATTGCGAGTAATGATAACGACGCTCACATCCATAGACATTTATTCACACCCTGCTCTGGTGGTTGGTAGATACAGTACTATACCAGGGTGATGGCAACGATTTGTATGAGGGCAATTTGCATATTATTCACGTTAACCTTGCCAAAGGTTTTCGCGGTGGAGAACGCCAGACAGCGCTGCTAATTCAAGCCTTGCAACGGCATGTAGATCAGCAAACGCTGGTATGCAGGAAAGATTCTCCATTGCGTAATGAACTTCAATGCATTGAGAACTTAAGATTCGTGGATGCTAACCAGCAGATGGCTGGGCATAGGCAAGCCGGCCGCGCATCGGTGGTGCATGCTCATGAAGCTAAAGCGGTACACTGGGCGTGGTTGCATAAGCGTATATACGGTACACCCTATGTGGTGACTCGCCGAGTGGATACACCCATTAAAGATAAATGGGTGAATCGACTGTTCTATCGTAATGCAGATCGTTGTGTCGCTATTTCATCGATTATTCGGCAACAGCTATCACACTGGAATAAGAATGAAGTATTGACGATTCCGAGTGCGATGACGGGATTTACCGCGGATGCCCAAGTTGCTGCTCGCTTTCGTGCCAGCTATCCAGGCCGCTTTATTGTCGGCCATATAGGTGCATTAGTTGATCGTCACAAAGGTCAGCGGGTACTACTTGAAGCTGCAGAACGATTACAGCATAGCTATCCCGAAGTGCTGTGCGTTTTTTTTGGCCGAGGTGAAGACGAGGAAGAGCTTCGCTTGGAAAGCAGTCACTTAAAAAATGTTGTATGGGCTGGCTTTAAGCCTAATATTGGTGATTTTATTCCAGCGCTGGATCTGTTTGTATTTCCGTCTCGCAACGAAGGTCTAGGCTCAGTTCTTTTAGATGTTATGGATGCAAACGTGCCTATTGTTGCTAGTAATGTTGGCGGCATTCCTGATTTAATTAAGCATGGTGAAACAGGTTTTCTAGTAACACCAGAAAGTAGTGAAGAAGTCGAGAGTTGGATAATAAAGCTAGCAAAAAATAAACAGATGAGAGAGTCTTCTGTTGAGAATGCACGTCTTCTTTTAGAGCTTTATAGTAAAGAAAAAATGGCTGAAAGTTATCTCGATGTCTATAAGGGAATTGTTTTTAAATGAACGACTTTTTAAAAGTTAAATGCATCGCTATATTTTTACATAATAGGCCTTTTTTTGGTGCATATGTAGTTCATATTCCTTTTTTAGTCGCTGTTAAGGAAAGGTATCCAAATGCTACATTGGTGGGTATCTCTAAAAGTTCAGGGGCAGACTTCCTAGTTGAAGCAGGTTTTTTAAACGAGCTTGAAGTGATTGACGGCTTTAGCACCACCAGCTTAAGTAGGAAATATAATTTCGATATTGGTTTTAACTTGCGTCCTTCTAGTGTTGGAACTTCTCTGCAAATGTTAAAGCTACGAATTCCTTATAGAATAGGATTTAAAAAATTTGGAGCGTTTTATACGCACTCGGTACCTCTTGATGTAACTACCTACAGGGCAGACCTTTTCTTGTCCCTTCTAGGGATATCATCAACATTAGATATTACTCCCTGTTTGAAAAAACAGATTGAGCCTGATGAAGTATTAAACAATAAAATTGTACTTGCTCCTGGTGCTGGGGGCGAAGAAAAAAAATGGTCGCTTGCTAATTATATTCAGCTAGCAAGAAAGATTTCTGAGTTAAGATCAGAGAAGATTGCTTTTCTCACAGGACCTAAAGAAGAAGAGGAAAAGAACATCCTTGAGCAAGAAGGGTTTTCTGTTATTCATAGTCCTGATGTAACTACTCTTTTTAGATTGGTAAATGGTTGCAAGCTATTTGTCAGTAACGATTGTGGCCCCTCGCATGTCGCCCATATAATGGGAGCAAATCAAGTTGTTGTTTTTAAAGAATATTTGCCTGAATGGTTTCTTGAAAGAGATAACAGTGGTTATGTTTCATCACAAGCAGACCTTTCATCAATTACTCCTGATGAGCTAATAAACTGCGTATCGAAAATCCTCGCGTGTGATGTTGGCGCTGAAAAATAAAGGTTAACGGTTATAACCTTTTAATATGCTAGGCAGCACACTATGGCAATGGAATTTTTTTAGTGACCTTGCTAGGCGGTTTATATTGTGTTCCTGCCACTTACCTGGTGGCCGTTGGCGGCAGCGGTCCAGATCAATCAGCCAGGGTTCGCCATGGGGGTCGATCAAGATATTGCGCGCATTTAGATCAACATGATCAAGGCCTGCTTGATGGAAGCGCTTTATCATTGCGCCAACGCGCTGAAGTAACGCCTCATCTGCTTCCCCTGCCGCCAATAAGCTAGCCAGCGCCTGAGCGCCTGGAATCCTAACGGTGATGAGCGCCGCTTCATACGTAGGGCCGTAACGCATAACACAGCAGGCAACGGGGCGTGGCACTGGCAGTCCCTGGTCATACAGCGCAGCGTTTAAGCGCAGCTCGTGAAACGCACGGGTGCGCTCTTCACCCAGCCACAAGTAGCGTTTCTCGCTTAGCTTGGCGATCAATCCACCGCGGCGATAAGGACGCAATACCCACTGCTCTGAATCACTGGCCTTTAAGAAGAAACTGCTACCCCTTCCTGGTGCTTCCCCGACGATTAAATTACGCTCACGCCAATAGGCCTGATGGAATAGATCAGGATGAAGTGGGTGTGACTGCCCTTGAGACCGTTGTTGCGATCGTTGTTGAGATCCATGTTGCGACAGTTGGTGTGACGTGGCAGCGTCACTTAAACTGTCTACATCATGTAAAATCAGCCAATTTCTTTGCCGGAGTGCCGCTAAGCGCATGAAGCCCTCTCTGCCTGCTCAACCTAACCATATTGCCATTTTGCGCCTCTCCGCGTTGGGAGATGTGTGCAATCTTGTGCCCACGGTGCGTGCGTTGCAGCGCCAATGGCCGCACGCTCGCATTACCTGGATAATCGGCAAGGGGGAGCACAGTTTACTGGCGGGGCTTTCTGGGGTCGAGTTTGTTGTCTATGACAAGTCCACCGGTCTTGCGGGCATGCGTGCCCTGTGGAAAGAGCTTTCCGATACTCGCTTTGATGTACTGCTGCACATGCAGCAAGCGATACGCGCCAGCGTGCTTTCGCTTGGCCTCAAGGCCAATGTACGCGTGGGCTATGATAAGTCGCGCGCCAAAGACGCTCAGCATTGGTTTACACAGCATCAGCTTGCGCCACATTCTAACGCCCATGTGTTGGAGTCGTTTATGGACTTCGCTCGCTTGCTCGGCGTAGAAGATGATCGATTGGAGTGGAATCTGGCCGTACCACCGCTGGCCTATGAAGAAGCCCGAGGGGTCAGTGGCGATACGCCATATCTGGTCATTAATCCTTGCAGCAACGCACGGCTGCGCAATTTCCGCAATTGGTCAGTGGAAGGCTATGCCAGCGTAATTGAACATGCTTGGGTACACCATGGTCTGAAGAGCGTGTTGACCGGTGGGGGGAGTTCATTAGAGCGAGAAATCGGCGATCAAATTGAGGCGCTATGCCAACCGGATAGCGTTATTAATGCTATCGGTGGTACATCGCTCAAAGGCGTACTGGCGTTGATTGACAATGCCCGTGCCGTCATTGCCCCCGACACGGGGCCGGCGCATATGGGGAATGCCATGGGTACGCCCACACTTGGTCTCTATGCGACCACCAATCCTCAGCGTGCCGCGCCTTATTGTTGGCGGGATTTTGCAGTCAATGCTTATCCCGAAGCGGTTCGCACGTATCTGAATAAATCCGTCGATGAGGTTAGCTGGGGACAGCGAGTACGCCATGCGGATGCCATGGATTTGATCAAAGCCGACGACGTGATTGCTAAGCTAGACGCGCTGCTGGCGTATACCGCAGTGCCGCCAACAACAGGACCTTTGGATGAGAGTTGATTTAACCGCCCTGGAACATGCCCGCGTATTGGTGGTGGGGGATGTGATGCTCGACCGCTACTGGCATGGTGGCACGTCGCGTATTTCACCCGAAGCGCCGGTGCCGGTGGTGCGTGTCGAAGATGCTGATGATCGTCCCGGGGGCGCAGCGAACGTGGCACTCAATGTGGCCTCTCTAGGCGGCCACGTCGCCCTGGCAGGTGTGGTGGGAGAGGATGAGAACGCCGAGTTGTTGACGTCGCGTTTGGCATCGTCGAATGTGAGTACTTACTTTCAGCGAAGCCCAGAGATACCAACGATTACCAAGCTGCGTGTGATGAGTCGTAATCAACAGCTACTGCGGCTGGATTTTGAGCAGCGCCTTGATGGTGTCGATACCACTGCTCTGCTGGAGCAGGTCGAAAAAGCGCTGCCTGATTGCGATGTGATGATTCTTTCTGACTACGGTAAAGGAACGCTTAACCAGGTCGAGTCGCTGATTCAGATGGCGCGTGCTTTCGGCAAGCGAGTGCTGGTCGATCCGAAAGGCCAAGATTTTAGTAAGTATCGTGGGGCGAGTTTAATTACGCCTAACTTAACCGAGTTTGAAGCGGTGGTTGGTCACTGTGCCAACGACGATGTTCTTGCCCAGCGCGGAGAAGCGTTGCGCGCCGAGCTTGAGTTAGAAGCGCTGCTGATCACTCGCAGCGAAAAAGGTATGACGCTTATTCGTGAAGGCCTCGCACCGCTCCATTTACCCACCCGCGCCCAGGAAGTGTTCGACGTAACTGGTGCAGGCGATACCGTGATTGGCCTGATGGGGCTCGCGCTGGCATCAGGCCATGCATTGCCAGAAGCAATGATGCTGGCCAACTTAGGGGCGGGCTTGGTGGTGGCCAAACCGGGAACGGCGACGCTCTCGATAGCCGAGCTCTACACCGCGCTACACGGCGACAAGCTGGCTGAATTTGGGGTGATTGACCAAGTCCCGCTGGTCGACGCCGTGCGGGCTGCCCAGCTGCGTGGCGAGCGCGTGGTGATGACCAATGGCTGCTTTGATATTCTTCATGCAGGACACGTGGCCTACCTGGAACAAGCCAAACGCCTGGGGGATCGCCTCATCGTTGCGGTGAATGATGATGCCTCTATTGGCCGTTTGAAAGGCCCTAAACGGCCAATCAACCCGCTTAACCGCCGCATGCAAGTCCTGGCTGGATTAGGCGCTGTCGATTGGGTCGTGCCATTTAATGATGATACTCCCCAAGCGCTAATTGAAGCCGTTTTACCGGATATTTTGGTGAAAGGTGGCGATTACCGCCCTGAAGATATTGCAGGAGGGGAGGCCGTTATCGCCAACGGCGGCGATGTAAAAGTACTTGGCTTTGAAGATGGCGTATCGACCACCGCAATGATTAGCTCCATCCTGGATCGCGAGGGCTAATGGCGTCGCCGATTTGGCCTCGGCTTGTTTATTCAGCGGTGCTTTATATGTTGTCGCCGCTGATTGGCTGGCGCATCTGGCGTGAGCAAGTACTTACTTACTCGCGCTTGCAGCGGCTTGGTATGCGTTTGGGTAAGCTTCCCCCTGGACCGCGAATTTGGTTGCACTGTGCCTCGGTGGGGGAAGTGCGCGCTGCCCGTCCCCTAATAGAGGGTTTGCTGGCGCGTTACCCTCAGCACAGCCTGTTGTTGACCACAATGACCGCGACGGGTGCTCAGCAGGTTCAAACACTCATCGGTGAACAAACCGCGCCGGATCAAGTAAGGCTTGCTCACTGCTTCCTCCCTTTGGATTTTCCGGGAGCGGCCAAGCGTTTTATTACCCGCGTGCAACCCACTCTTGCCATTCTGTTTGAAACCGAACTGTGGCCCAACCTGCTGCACGCTTGCCACCAACAAGCAGTACCTGTCGCGGTCGTCAACGGGCGGCTATCGCCACGAGCCTTTGCACGCTATCAGCGCTTGCGTTCGTTAATGGCGAGTGCATTAGCTAATGTCACATGGCTGGCTGCTAAATCTGCCCAAGATGCCGAGCGCTTTCAGGCACTGGGTTGCCGCGCAGCAGTAACTCATGTCGTTGGATCGTTAAAATTTGAGGTGCCCTCTCAGGAAAAGGCTCTGGAAGAGAGTGAGTACTTACTTCAAGTCTGGGGCGCGCGCCCAGTGTGGGTGGCAGGTTCCACCCGCGACGGGGAAGAAGTACTGCTCTTGGAGGCCCATCGTCAGCTATTGCAGCGCTTTCCAACAGCGTTATTGGTATTGGTGCCGCGACACCCGCAGCGTTTTGACGAAGTGGCCAGGCTGTGTTCCCAAGGCGGCTGGGCACTCAGCCGTCGCAGCCAGCAGCAGGCCGTGACGCCACAAACGCAGGTTTACCTGGGGGATACGCTAGGTGAGCTGGCAACGCTGTATGCAGCAGGGCATGTGGCCTATGTTGGCGGTAGTTTGGTACCGTTGGGTGGCCACAACGTACTGGAGCCTGCGGCGTTAGGTAAGCCAGTGCTCTGCGGCCCTTCGCTTGACAACTTTAGCGATGTGGCAGAGCCGCTGTTAGCGGTAGGTGCGTTAAGCGTGGTGGAAACACCCGATGCCTTAGCCGACGCGCTGGCCGAGCGGCTGGCAACGCCATCATTTGCTCTGCAAATTGGGCAGGCTGGGCGAGAGGCAGTTGAAGCCCATAGAGGCGCATTGGCGCGCACGCTCGATGGGCTTAGTCCGTGGTTAACGTAACGCGGTTCGTTCTACGCCGTCCGTTTTACCTAACAGCAGTACATCGGCACCGCGCTGGGCGAATAAACCGTTCGTGACGACGCCTACAATGGCATTAATACACGCTTCCATGGAGGCTGGGTCGTCGATCATAAAGTCAAAACAGTCGATAATTTGATTGCCATTATCGGTGACTACCCCTTGCCGATAGACGGGGTCAGCACCTAGCTTGACCAGCTCCCGAGCGACGTAGGAGCGTGCCATCGGAATAACTTCTACCGGTAGCGGGAAGTTGCCAAGTTGGTTCACGTATTTAGAGCCATCGGCAATGCAAATAAATCGCTTGGCGCAGGCGGCGACGATTTTTTCCCGGGTTAGGGCGGCGCCACCCCCTTTAATCATTTGTAAGTTAGCGTTTACTTCGTCTGCACCGTCGATGTAAAAAGGAACATCGCCAACATTGTTCAGCTCGAATACCTCAATACCTAGCGCCTGTAGGCGCTTAGCACTGGCTTCTGAGCTGGCAACGGCCCCTTTGAAACGATCTCTTAGCGGGCCTAAACGATCAATAAACAGGTTCGCTGTGGAACCTGTGCCAATACCTAGCACGGTATCTTTTTCGAGATGAGGCTCAATCTCTTTAACCGCAGCATCCGCTACGGCCGCTTTCAATTCATCTTGGGTCATCATATTTTCCTGCGTCAGGGTTAGGCAGTGTTCCCTAGTATAACGGCCTTAGCGTCCACTGCCGATGGAAACGCCGCTAGACGACGCTAGGCGTAATCTGCTACCAATAAAGGCTTTGCTCTCTCCCGTCAGGGTCACGTTATTTTTTTGGGATTCCCGCATGCTCGAAGCAACCGTCAAAAAGATCCTCCAAGCCCGCGTTTATGAAGCCGCTTGTGAGACCCCTATTTCACCCGCTCCCTTTTTGTCGCGTCGTTTCAATAACCAAATTTTGATTAAGCGCGAAGATCTTCAGCCAGTGTTTTCTTTCAAGATTCGTGGTGCTTACAACAAAATGGCCCAGCTAACTGAAGAGCAGAAGGCCAAGGGCGTGATTGCAGCATCGGCGGGCAATCATGCCCAGGGTTTGGCTATGGCAGCCAAGCTGATGGGGGTGAAGGCGGTTATTGTGATGCCGCGTATTACGCCCGATATTAAGGTTCAGGCAGTACGTGCCCGCGGTGCTAAGGTTATTTTGAAAGGTGATGCATTTGCTGCTGCTGCTGAGCATGCTCAAGAATTGATTAAAGAGCATGGCTATACCTATATTCCGCCGTTTGATGATATCGATGTAGTTGCAGGTCAGGGCACTATTGGTGTTGAAATTCTGCGCCAGCACAGTGGCCGTCTAGACGCTATTTTTATTCCTGTCGGTGGCGGCGGCTTAATTGCAGGCGTCGCAGCGTATGTGAAATATCTGCGCCCAGATATCAAAATCATTGCCGTAGAAGCCGAAGACAGTGCCTGTTTAAAAGCCGCGCTAGAAGCCGGGGAGCGGGTCGTGCTGGATCAAGTTGGCGTGTTCGCGGAGGGTGTCGCCGTCGCGCAAATCGGTGAAGTGCCCTTTTCTCTGGTACGTGACTTAATCGACGACGTTATCACGGTGAATACCGATGAGATGTGTGCAGCGGTGAAGGATATCTTTGAAGATACACGTGCCGTCGCAGAAACGTCAGGGGCGCTTTCGCTAGCTGGCTTGAAGAAATATGTGCAGCAAACCGGTGCTGAAGGCGAGACGTTGATATGTATTAACTCTGGCGCGAATACCAATTTTGATCGTTTGCAACATATTGCGGAACGCACCGAGCTGGGTGAGCAGCGTGAAGCGATATTGGCGGTGACCATTGCGGAAAACCCAGGCAGTTTTAAAAAGTTTTGCCGCACGCTGGGCAAGCGCATGGTCACCGAGTTCAGCTATCGCTATGCAGATAATAGCGAGGCTCATATCTTTGTGGGTGTTCAAGTTAAACCGGGTGGGGAAGACCGCCAGGCGGTGATTGATAAGCTTCGTGAAGCTGGCTATCAGGTTGAAGATTTGACCGACAATGAGCTGGCGAAGCTACATATCCGCCATCTTAGTGGTGGTCGGCCCAGCGAGCGCTTTGAAGAAGAGCTCTACCGCTTTGAGTTCCCGGAGCGCCCGGGTGCGCTAATGAACTTTTTAACCCAGCTACCCCATGACTGGAATATTTCACTGTTCCACTACCGAAATCATGGTGCTGCCTACGGTCGTGTATTGGTCGGTATGCAAGTGCCGAGCAGTGATCAAACCCATGTTGCAGAGTACTTAGATGCGATTGGCTACCGTTATTGGCGAGAGAGCGATAACCCAGCGTATAAGCTCTTTATGGCGTAAAGAATTGTAAGTACTCACTAACCCCGGGATGCAGAGTTGTTAAGAAGAGTGAGCTTCTGAAAACGTTTAATGATGCGTTAAAAATAGCACTGAAAGCAGTTGTCAGTCCTCTTCTATAGCCCTATAGTCGTGGGCGAAATTAATGAGGTGTGTCATCTTTTTAGAAACACTGTTTAGATGACGCATTAAGGATATTTGGCAACCGTAAAAGACGTTGGAGATGAGGCATGCGGCGTAAAAAGCCTGATATGGTGATGGCGCTAACAGTGGTGTTTTTACTTGGAGTACTCGCCACTGGATACGCGCAAGCGCTATCGGGGAGTTAACTTACTAAGTTGATCACAGCGCTTTCAGCGTAAACGCTGCGCCAAGCTAGTCGAGGTTGATATTTAAAACGGGCTGATCTTAATGATCAGCCCGTTTTAGTTGGTCGAATAACCCTTGTGTCACTTGCTATCACGTCCAACGGAATATCCCAAGGCTCGATGGGTAGCGCATCCACCTGTTGGCAGGCGTGAGCAACGCCTATAAGTGTCGGTGCTGGCCCTTGGCGGCGCATAAAAGCGAGGCTGCGATCATAGAAACCACCTCCCATGCCCATGCGATTTGCTTGCTTATCAAAACCTACCAGCGGAACAATAAGCGTATCTAGCGCCCAAGCTGGCAGGCGATTGCGCCTATCGGCGGCAAATCGTGAACAGGGCTCTGCGATGCCAAAACGGTTTTTAACCATGGGGGTAGATTCGCGGTAGGCAACAAACCAAAGGCGATTAGTCGAAAATGGGCGCAATACCGGTAAGTAAATACTTACTTTTCGCTGTCGAAGCCAAGGTATTAATGGTGTCGGGTCTATCTCGCCGTTAACCGGTAAATAAAGGCTAATGCGTTTCGCACGACAAATTTCAGGCAGCCCTTTAAGGCGCTGGCAAAGGGCGGTAGCGGCTTGTTTTTGCTGATCTAGGGAAAGGGTGCGGCGTCTGCGTCTAAGCTCACGACGAAGCGCAATTTTATCGCCGAATGTACTGCGGGCAGCAGTATCGTTCATAACGAGCTACTCGTGATGAGCTAATCAAGACTAAGTGTTCCCCAGAATGCCGCTGTCGTTCTGGCCCTGAACCTACTGGTTCAGGTGGGTGGCCGCAGCCAAACCGTCAGGCTTTCCGACGCACGGACATGCACACGGGTTTGGCTAGCATTTGGCCCCCTGGGTACTTCGCATAGGCTCGAGGGACTATAACGACTGGCGTACACCCCAGAGAACATCTCTATCCTAACAGAGCCAGTGGTAATGCCAAAGAGCCGACAGCAGGTTCTTACGGTTCTTTTTGCTGGCGTGTATCCGCTAGTGCCCGTTCAAGGCGGTCGTTTAGGCGGTTCAGGTTTGCTTCGCTCGCGCGGTGCTCATCCATAATTTCAAGCAACTCATGGGTGATATTCAGCGCTGCCATCACTGCAACCCGCTCGCTGCCAAGGGCATTGCTTTGGGCGTGAATGCCATTCATCGCGCGATCTAAATAGCGAGCAGCACGTTCCAGCTTAGCTTCTTCGCCAGTGTCGCAAGCAATCATGTAGCTGCGACCCAGTAGGGTGATTTCTTTGGTTGGCCGCTTCGCGTTACTCATCAAAAACTCCGGCACAGGTCATTTTATTGACCAATGCGTTAACATCGCTGCATAGGAAGGATAGTTGGCGTTCACTATAAGAGAGCCGCTTATGTGGGGTCAACGCACAGGCGCGCGCGCCGTAAGATTCCTTCTGCGGTTTAACACCCTTAGCGATGTTGTTACGACGACTTCATTCCCCATTTTGTATAGCGAGCAATGCCCATGTCCCTAATCAATGAACGCCAGGATTTTTCTGACGTCGCGGATGTTTTTCTTCTGCATGGAAGTATGCAGTCGCCCGCGTTTTTGGATGGCCGCCTAAGTGGTCTGTTAGCGCTGCGTGATGTGACGGCTGAAGCATGGCTAGAAGAGGTATGCCTAAGCTTAGGGGTCGAGCAGCCGCGAGATCCTGATAGCGCTGAACGCTTACTAGGTTGGCGGCGTCAAACGCTGGAGGCATTGAGCGCCAGCGATTTGAATTACACACCGCTGCTACCCGATGAGCTTTTTTCACTCGCCGAGCAAGCCCAGGGGCTAAAAGAGTGGACGCTGGGTTTTATGGAAGTCGTTGAAGACGTGGCTGATGAAGCGCTACGCGAGCGCTGGTCTAAGACGCTTCAAGAAGCCATCGAGGATCTCGCAGGACTCGTACAGATCGAAACCGATATCGAGGATAGTCCTGAAAACGAAAATGATCTATTTGCGCTGACGGAACACGCGCGTATGGCGGCAATGTTGCTCTACACCGAGCAGCACCCAGGAATGCCCCAGGTTGAGCAGACCGACGCCCCCGTTCATTAATACAGGAGTTATCTATGTTACCTGAGTTACTGCCTCGGCCCGCCGCTATTGCGCCTGCAGAGTACCGCCAGCGCCGAGAAGCGCTCATCGCCCAACTGCCTGCCAATGCTGCGCTAGTGGTGCCAAGCGCTGCCTTGGTAACGCGCTCTCACGATAGCGAATACGCGTTCCGCCAGCAGAGTGATTTTTACTACTTAACCGGCATTCAAGAGCCCGATGCGTTGCTTGTAGTGCTGCCTGGGCGCGAGGCAGGCCAAAGCGTGGTGTTTTGCCAAGACCGCGACGCCACGATGGAAGCCTGGACAGGTAGACGGCTAGGCGCCCAGGGCGTTGAGGCTCAGCATGGCATTGACCAAGCGTTTGAAAATGCTCAGCGGGAAGAGCTGTTACCAGGTCTATTGGCAGGCCGCGAACTGCTCTACCTGCCGTTAGATAATCCCGAGGCGCTGAATATTGCAGAAGAGGCGTTGGCCTGCGCTCAAGCTGGCCTACGCCGAGGTAAGCCAGCATTGAAAGGATGGTTGGATAGCCGCCCGCTTGTTCATGAGATGCGCCTCATTAAAAGCCCTGCTGAAATTACCCTACTGCGCCATGCGGCCGCTATTTCAGCAAAGGCGCATACGCGTGCGATGCGTGTCTGCCGTCCAGGGTTAAGCGAGTATCAGTTGCAGGCAGAGTTAGAGCACGAATTCGTTTGGCAAGGTGCTAGCGGGCCTGCGTATAGCACCATTGTTGGTGGTGGCGTTAACGCTTGCGTGCTGCACTATATTGAGAACAGCGATACGTTGCAGGCCGATACACTTGTGCTGATTGACGCAGGGGCCGAGTTCGACCTCTACGCTGGGGATATTACCCGTACTTTCCCGGTTAATGGTCGGTTCAATGACGCTCAGCGGGCGCTTTATCAAGTGGTGCTAGATGCGCAAGAGCGTGCAGTGCACGCCGTCAAGCCGGGAGCCACGCTGGCGGATATTCACCAAGGGGTCGTGAGGGATTTAACCGCTGGGCTGATCGGTCTCGGGTTGTTAGAGGGCGATGTGCAGGAGCGCATTGACGATGAGAGCTATCGGCGCTTCTACCTGCACTCTACGTCCCATTGGTTGGGGTTAGACGTGCACGATGTAGGAACTTATCGGTTGGATGAAGAGACGCCGCGCCTGCTAACCGAAGGCATGGTCGTCACGATTGAGCCTGGTTTATACATTCCCAGCGATGATGATATTCCTGCCGCTTACCGCGGAATTGGCATTCGTATTGAAGATGATGTCGTGGTGACCCGTGATGGGCACGAAGTGCTTACGTCAGACGTGCCGAAGCGAATTGCTGATATAGAGCAATTAATGGTTAATAAATAAGCAGTAAAATTCCATTGATATTTGTTTATGTAATTTACATTACGAAATTACATTTGCTGGGTTTGGTTTATCCGTAGGAGATGACAATGCATGGGACTCAGCAGGTAAGACAGCAGCAAGCAGCTACGCTCACCCACGATATCGTTATTGTGGGAGGCGGGCTGGTCGGTGCCAGCTTAGGCTGCGCGTTGGCGCCGTTGATTGAGCGCTACGGCTGGCGTGTGGCAATTGTTGAAGCGGCTGCCTTACCTGAAAACGCTGAGAAGTCAGCGTGGCAGCCAAGCTTTGATGCTAGGGCCAGTGCTATTGCTGAAGGCTCTGCCCAACGCTTTCGCCAACTGGGTGTTTGGGAGGCGATGCGCAGTGAAGCTACCCCGATCAAGCGCATTCATATCAGCGAGCGCGGTCGTTTAGGTGCCACTAGGCTTAGCGCTCAGGAGCTGGGAGTGTCGGCATTGGGGCATGTCATTCCTAATGCTTGGATGGGGCGTGTGCTGCATCACCATCTTCAGCAACTGCCGATTGAGTGGCACTGCCCTGCAACGGTGGCGCAACTAATGCCACAAGCTAACGGCCACCGCCTGGTGCTTTCCGATGGCAGTGAACTAACGGCAGCGCTGACTATTCTCGCCGATGGCGGGCGATCTGGACTGAAAGAGCAGTTGGGCATCAGTAGTCGCCACCGCTCTTACGAGCAAACAGCCGTCATTGCCCATGTCGGTATTAGCCAGCCCCACGAGGGGGTTGCCTATGAGCGCTTTACAGCAGAGGGGCCGATCGCACTGCTACCATTGCCTGGCCAAGCGATGGAGCTGGTCTGGACGCATGCCAGCGGCACAGAGCAGGCGCGACTAGCGCTCTCCGATTCGGCGTTTTTACGCCAGCTACAAGCTGCCTTTGGTGATCGAGTCGGGCGTTTTACTCGGGTGGGGCAGCGTTTCAGCTACCCACTTTCGCTGATTACCGCGGAAGAGCCCGTTCGACCTGGGTTGGCGGTGTTGGGAAATGCTGCCCATGCGCTTCACCCGGTAGCGGGTCAGGGGTTTAACTTGGCACTGCGCTCAGTGATGGATCTGGTCGAAGCACTAGCGCAGGGCGCTCAGAACCAGCGTGCTCTTGGTGATATGGACATGTTACTCGCCTTTGAGCAGCGTCGTGCGCAAGACCGAGCCAATGTCATTCGGTTTAGCGATGGGTTAGTGCGTCTATTTGGCTATTCGCTGCCCCTACTGCCGCATGCCCGAGCCGCTGGCCTGGTGGGGCTCAATTTAGTGGGCCCGCTTCGCCGCAGCTTGGCACGCAGAGCAATGGGTCTAGAGCGCTGATGCAACAAGTAGCTAAGGGAACGTTATGAAAACGCAAACAGCGGCAATAGATGTGCCGGTTGAACGTTTTGACGCGGTGATCGTAGGTGCCGGAATGGTCGGCACGGCACTAGCAGGGCTGCTGGCTAACGCTGGGATGCAAGTGGCGTTGGTTGAAACCAAAGCAGCACCACTGCGCTTAGATGCTTTTGGTGGCCATCCGCCTGCCCCCAGGGTGAGTGCTTTGACGCCGGTTTCACAGCGGCTGCTCTCGCATTTGAAGGCATGGCCCGCGATGGCTGCTACTAGGGTAACGCCTTACCGTTATATGCAGGTGTGGGATGCAGAAGGCAGCGGTAGCATCCATTTTTCCGCCGATGAAGCAGGTGCGCCCGTACTTGGACATATTGTTGAAAACGATGTGACATTGGCCGCGTTAAATGAGCAGGTGCTAGCGCTGCCTTCCGTTAGCACTTTCTTTGGAGTGGGCGTGGAGGCTTTGCAAACCTCTGATAGCGGGCGCTGGCTAGTGCTGGATGACGGCCGACAATTGCATACGCCATTATTAATTGCTGCCGACGGTGCACGCTCCACCATGCGTGAATTGGCAGGGATATCAGTGGCCGAAGAGTCTATGCAGCAAGAGGCCGTCGTTACCACCGTAAGGTGTGAAAAGTCCCATGGCGACACGGCTCGTCAGGCTTTTATCGCTGGCCATCCACTGGCTTTTTTGCCGTTAACGGTGGGCGGTGATGACCGCTACTGTTCGATTGTCTGGTCGACCACGCCTGAGCATGCACATCAACTTACATCGCTCTCTAGCGAGGCGTTGGGGCAGGCGCTAAGTGAAGCCTTTGACTACCGTTTAGGTCAGGTGAGTGCCGTCGATACGGCCTATCGGTTTCCGCTGATTCAGCGCCACGCCGCTCACTACGTGCAGCCTAATTTTGCCTTGGTGGGCGATGCTGCCCATAGCATTCACCCGCTAGCGGGGCAGGGCGTTAACCTAGGATTTATGGATGCGGCAGTGCTGGCTGAGGAAGTGATTAATGCATGGCAGCGAGGAGCCCCCTGGGGGGCGTTGACCACGCTGAGTCGCTACGAGCGGCGTAGGCGCTTCGATAACAGCGCCATGCTGGGGCTGATGAAAGGGTTTAAAGTGCTTTTCGGTAGCCAAGTGCCTGCATTGACGCTGGCGCGCAATATGGGGATGAGTGGTATGAATCAGTTGGTGCCGATAAAACGACTGGTGATGCGGCAGGCAATCGGAGAGCGAGGACGCCTGCCGCAATCGTGTCGTTAACGGCGCCGACGATCCACCACGTTCAATGCTTTGAGTAAGTTCAGCGCTTCACTGAGCTGATAGTCCTCGCGCAGGCGCTGAGACATTTCAGTCCGCTCCCGGGGCATTGCGTCTTGGCCGCTTAGATGACCATCAAGATCAGCTTCGCGGATTTGACGTTGCCCCTCAGCCACTTCCAGCCGGCCGCGTACCACTTCCACGTCAGGCTCGATACCTTGTGCTTGGATTGAGCGCCCATTGGGGGTGTAGTAAAGCGCGGTTGTCAGCTTAAGACCTTCGCCATTGCCAAGCGGCATGATCTGCTGCACGGAGCCTTTACCAAAGCTTTCGGTGCCCATTATCACCCCGCGGCGCTGGTCTTGAAGCGCCCCTGCGACAATTTCAGCAGCCGAGGCGCTACCACTGTTTATCAGTACAACGAGCGGCACATCACCAGCGGGTGTCTCTGGCGATGCCGAAAACGACATTTCGGTGTCAGAAAGACGCCCTTCGGTGTACACAATTAGTCCTTCATCCAGGAACAGGTCGGCAACGCCAACGGCGGCCTGCAAAACGCCACCTGGGTTATTGCGTAAATCGAGAATGAGTCCCTCAAGTGGCTGCTCTCGGGCCATGCGCTCTAACGACCTACGTGCCTGCTCTGGGGTGCGCGACTGAAACTGGCTAATTCGCAAGTAGCCATAGCCTGGCTCCAGCACTTCATGCTTAACGCTTTCATTGCGAATTACTTCGCGCGTTAGTGTGAACTCACGCGGAGACTCTTCACCCGCCCGCAAGACGGAAATACGCAGTTGGCTACCCGGTTCGCCACGCATCAGGTTAACCGCCTCTTGAAGCGATAAGCTGTCGGTTGGCGTTCCATCGATAGCCACAATCACATCGCGGGATAACAGGCCCGCTCGTGAAGCTGGTGTGTCATCGATGGGGGTAATAACTATTAGCTGCCCGTTTTCTGTGCCTACTTCAATGCCAATACCGCCAAACTCACCTTGGGTGGATTCGCGCAGGCTTCGGTACTCTTCTTCGTCTAAATAGGCTGAATGGGGATCTAGCTCGCTGAGCATGCCTCGCATGGCATTACGCAATAACGTGCGGTCGTCAACCTCTTCGACATAGCCGCGTTTAATGCGCTCAAACACCTCAGCAAAGGTCTGGATCTCTTCAAGCGGTAGGTCATCAGCAACGCTATTTGCAGACTGAGCCATTAAGGGGAAAGGAGCAGTCAGCAGTACAAGCGGGAGCAGGGTAGCCAAAAAGCGCTTGGCAGGGGCCGATACCTTGGTAACAGATAGCGTCATGCGGACTCCGCTAGGCGAAAGGCAGCGCCAGAAGGCGCTGCATAAGTTGAGACATGATTGTTAATTCATAGGAGTCAGCTTATCCCGTCAGCGGCGTGCAATCCAACGTTGTGGATTAATTGGTTCACCGCTACGCCGCACTTCGAAGTAAAGCGCGGGGTTGGTCTGCCCGCCGCTGTTGCCGACACGTCCAATTTCAGTGCCACGGCTTACTTGTTGGCCGGGCCGTGCACTAAATTGTTGCAAGTGAGCATAGAGCGTCATGATCTGATCACCGTGATCAATAATCAGCAGGTTGCCAAAGCCACGCATCCAGTCGGCGAATACCACGCGGCCCGTATGAACGGCTGTTACTGCACTGCCCGAATCTGCTCGAATCACGATACCGTTATAGTGCACGCCGTCTCTACGCTGAAAGGTTGCCGTAATGGCTCCTTGAACGGGCCAGGGTAAATCGCCCCGCGTGCGGGTGATGTGTGTGGTCGGTGTTGGCTCGGCTAAACGAGCCAGCTCCGCTTGTATCGCCCTTAGCTGCTGTTCGGCCTGCTCACGGCTTTGGTTTAGATCGGCTAAGCGATCCTCTTCGCTGCCATAGCGGTCATCCAGGGTCGCTACGACGCCACGCCGCTCCTCGGTTCGCTGAGCGAGTATAGCGCTTTGCTCTTCTAGCTCGTCGGCTAATGCATCAAGGCGCGTTTGACGCTCGCTGAGCGCTTGCTCGGTATCTGCCAGTGCGTTGTCGAGGCGGCTTATATCCGTAAGGCGTTGCTGACGCGCCTGAGTCAGGCGATTTAGATACGCCTGCATTCGGTCTAGCTCGGCTGGATCGCTTTGATTTAGGAGCAGTTTCAACTGGGGTGTTGGCCCCAGTCGATAAAGGGCTGCCAGCTGTTGGCTCAGCGCAGCGTATTGCGCTTCACGCTCACCTTCCAAGCGCTCTCGGTGCTGGCGAAGTTGGGTCGTTTCGTCGGCCAGTTGACGGCGCTCAGCCTGAAGTTGATCCAGGCGCTGGTGAGTCTCAGCGAGCTCCGTTTCCACATGGCGCAGCTCACGCTCGGCGCTATCCCGCGCTTGCCCGGTCGCACTGAGGCGCTGGGCAGCCGCTTCGATCTCCTGGCCAATCGCATCCAACTGCTGGCGCGCGGCATTTTCATTTGGCTGGGCTAAACTTGCTGGCGCATAACCTAACGCCAGCATGAGCGCGACTGCTAACGTCCATCGCATCAGCATCAATCAAAATGAATCAGTGGGTTACCTGTCATTGCTTCGGGCTGTGCCTGGTTCATCATGGTTAACAACGTCGGCGCTAAATCGCACAGTCGTCCATCTTCCAGCCGCCCATTCTGCTCTCCCACGTAAATCAACGGCACCGTAAAGGTGGTGTGAGCTGTTTGCGGCGCGCCTGTTTCCGGATGCACCATCTGTTCGGCATTGCCATGGTCAGCTGTGATCAGGCAAGCACCACCGGCACGTCCAATAGCCTCTACTACCCGGCCAACGCAAGTATCAACGGTTTCAATCGCTTTTACCGCGGCGTTGAAGTCACCGGTATGGCCAACCATGTCGCCATTGGCATAATTGCACACTATTAAGTCAAAGCGACCGCTGTCGATAGCGTCCACCAGCTTATCGGTGATCTCAAAGGCGCTCATCTCGGGTTTTTCGTCGTAGGTTTTAACGTCACGGGGGGAGGGCACTAAAATGCGCTCTTCGCCTTCGTACTCGGCTTCATTACCGCCGGAGAAGAAAAAGGTGACGTGGGGATACTTTTCTGTTTCTGCAATACGTAGCTGAGTTAGGCCGCGTTTAGCAACCACTTCCCCCAGGGTATCGGTGAGATCAGAAGGGGGAAAGGCCGCTGGTGCTGGAATGTTGGCGGCGTACTGGGTCATCGTGACTAAACCGTCGCCAGCCAGTGTAGGACGTACACGCCGCTCAAAGCCGTTAAACTCAGCTTCAGTGATCGCGCGCGTTAATTCGCGGGCGCGGTCGGAGCGGAAATTAAGGAAAATAGCTGCATCGCCGTCTTGGAGGGTAATGGCGGTGCCATTCAGCGGGATACTGCTAGAAGCGACAAATTCGTCGGTTTCGCCGCGCTGGTAAGCGTCGCGCAGGGCGGTTTCAGCACTGGAAGCAATAAAGTCAGCGTGGCCATCGGTCAGCAAGCGGTAGGCTTGCTCAACCCGCTCCCAGCGGTTATCACGGTCCATTGCATAAAAGCGGCCAATGACCGAGGCAACAAAGCCATTGTCGGCACCTACTAACTCTGCCAAACGTGCATTAGCACGCTCGATCGAGCGGAGCGCACTTTGCGGCGGCATATCGCGTCCGTCTAAAAACGCATGGATAAAAATGCGCTGCGCGCCGCGTCGGGCAGCAAGCTCAGCCATGGCAATAAAGTGGTCTTCGTGGCTATGCACGCCGCCGGGAGAAAGCAGCCCAAGTAAGTGAACGGCGCGGCCATTGGCAACGGCCTCGTCGATGGACTTGGTCAGCACCTCGTTGGTGTCTAGATCGCCGTCTTCAATTGCTTTGGTAATGCGGGTGAAGTCCTGGTACACAACACGCCCGGCACCAATATTCATATGGCCTACTTCAGAATTGCCCATCTGCCCGTCAGGCAGGCCCACATGGCGACCATCGGTGTGCACATAGGCGTGCGGGCGGTTGGCCCACAGTTTGTCCATGTTGGGCGTATTAGCTGCGGCCACTGCGTTGTGGGCGCTATCGGGATTGTGGCCGTAGCCATCTAAGATGATTAGCGCCACGGGGCGCGGTGCAGTTGTAGCCATGAAAACCTCTTTATGTTGGTCAGCCAAGCGATATGAGGTGCTGTTTGAAACGTTGGTGAAGGCTGCTCAAACAGTTTTCAGACAACACCTTATAATCAGGGTCGCGACAGGCGCGCGCATGGGGCATCATAACGCAGGCAGCCGTTGGGCGTCATGGCCTGCGCGGTATGCCGTGTGACGTGTATACTTGTTGCGTTTCTGGAGGCGGCTAGGCCGCTTTTTTCTGCATAGACCAAGAGATTGTGTTCACGATGATCGATCAGCTGTTCGAATTCGTAATGAACCACCCCCTACTTGTCGGGGCGTTTTTGCTGGTATTAATAGCATGGGTGGCGTACGAAGCGCGCAGCGCCGCCACGCATGCTGTGACCTCTACCCAGGCGACTCAGCTTATTAACCGTGAAGATGCGGTGGTGCTGGATATCCGTGAAAGCAAAGACTTTAAAGCAGGACATATTGCAGGTGCACGCAATATTCCTCAAAGCAGCCTCGACAGCCGCATGAATGAACTGGAGAAAGTGAAAAGCCAGCCGATCATCGTGGTATGTAAGCATGGCCAAAGCTCTGGTGCTGCCCAGGCAAAACTTGCTAAGGCAGGTTTTGAACGTGTCAATAAGTTAAGAGGTGGCATGGTGCAGTGGCAGGCCGATGGTCTTCCGGTGGTAAAAAAGTAATTAAGTAGCAAGTATTTAACCGTGCGCTGTCGCGCAATTTTTTAGCAGATGAACAATTAGGAGTATCCCAATGGCGGAAGATAACAACACCCCGCAGGCAGGCGCCGCAGAAGGCGAAAAGCCTCAGCTGAAGTTCTCTTTACAGCGTATCTATGTGAAAGATATTTCCTTTGAAGCGCCGAACTCACCTTCCGTATTCAAGCAGGCATTTAAGCCTAAGGTGAATCTGGATCTGAACACCACTAGCCAGAAAATAGCCGACGACCAGTACGAAGTGGTTGTAAAGGTGACTGCCCAGGTTAACGATAGCGAAACCGGCACTACGTCGTTCCTTGCAGAAGTAGAGCAAGCTGGCCTGTTCCGTATTTCTGGAATTGAAGGGGCACAGCTGGAACAAACTCTGGGTGCGTTCTGCCCCAACTTGCTGTTCCCTTATGCTCGTGAATGCGTTGACAACCTGGTCAATCGTGGTGGTTTCCCGCCGCTAATGCTGGCGCCGGTGAATTTTGAAGCTATGTACGCTCAGCGCAAACAGCGTGAAGCGCAGCAGGCTCAGCAAGCAGCCGAGAATACTCACTAAGTGCATGCTGCTGACTGGGTTGCCTTACACGGCAAAATGCCTCGCCTTTATGTGCCCGCTGAGTTTGCAGTGGGCACAACCATCACTCTGCCTGACGGCCCGGCGCGGCATGTGACACGGGTGCTGCGGCTGGGCGAAAGTGCAGCGCTGATGCTGTTTGATGGCAATGGCCAAGAGGCTGGCGTGCGCTTAGCCGATGTTGGTCGCAAGCAAACGACAGTGATCATCGAGGCTGTCTGGCCGGGTAGTGGCGAATCGCCGTTAGCGGTGCACCTTGGCCAAGCGATCTCGAAAGGCGACCGGATGGATTATGCCATTCAAAAAGCCGTTGAGCTGGGCGTTGCAGCGATTACCCCGCTCTACACTGAGCGGGGTGATGTACGTCTCAAGGGTGACCGTGAAGAGAAAAAACTGGCTCACTGGCAGGCGGTTGCGGCTAGCGCTTGTGAACAGAGTGGGCGAGCGGTTGTCCCCCCCATCTATCCACCAAAAGCGCTGGATGATTGGCTGGCCGAGCGGCAAGAGCCGTTACGCTTGATGCTTCACCTAGCGACAGGCAATGTATTTTCGCAACAGCCATGCCCCGCTGCAGTAGCGCTCTTAATCGGCCCAGAGGGTGGCTTAAGTGATGCGGATATTAATGTGGCCACTGTGGGTGGCTTTACACCGCTGACGCTCGGTCCAAGAGTATTGCGTACTGAAACGGCACCTGTTGTTGCGCTAACGCTGCTACAGCACCACTTCGGTGATGTGTAAGTACTCACTTTTCAGCACTCGCTTCTCTGTACTCACTTGTAAGAGCTCATGTTTAAATATTTATTCTTAAGAGCCTATTCTTAAGAAATATTTTGGGGCTTATTTTTTAGCGGTATGCATAAGTGAGTGCTTACTAGCTGGCTGCTGCCCTGTTGAGTAGTGGCGGTCGCTATTTATGCGCTGTCGAATACCGGCTGCGCTTTGCCTTGCGTGCGCAAGGCACCATAATGAAGGTCTACTTTCTGTAAGGACGGTACCTATGGTCCGTGAGTCTCACTCTTCTCCCCGTTCCGCAAGCGACGCCGCTGTTCAGCTGGGTGACGTAGCCTATTTGACCGTGACGGCGGTCAATAGCACAGGGGCGTTTCTGCAATGGGGACAGCCCAAAGATGTACTGCTGCCTTATAGCGAGCAGCGCTTTCGCCCCGATCCCGGTAAGCGGGTACTGGTAATGCTGTATAGCGATGACCAAGGGCGGCCTGTGGCTACCATGCGCCTGGATCGTTTTTTGACAGACGATGCTTGGGCGCTGGAAAAAGGTGATGAAGTGGCTGTGGTGGTAGCTGACCGTACTGACCTTGGGATGAAGGTAGTGGTTAACCACCGTTATTGGGGATTAATCTATCAAGATGATATTACCCAGCCGCTGCGCCGCGGGCAGTCGCTGAAAGGCTATGTAAAGCAACGCCGCGAAGATGGTCGTGTCGATATTTGCCTGCTCCCCCCGGGTGTGGCTCGCTTAGATGTAGTGGGTGATAAAGTATTGCAGGCGCTACGTGAAAGTGGTGGTTATCTAGCGTTGGGTGATAAAAGCTCCGCGCATGATATTAAGACGCGATTAGGTGTTAGCAAGAGTGCTTACAAGCAGGCCATTGGGCGACTTTATAAGCAGCAGTTAATTACCCTAGAGCCTGGTGCTATCCGGCTTGTACCGGGGGCGTTAACGGGCGGGCAAGACGAGTAGTCTCTAGCGACGGTTGGAGCTGTGCAGGCAGTGCGGCATACTGCTTACCTTTTGTTCATGTATGGATGTTACCCCGATGAGCCAATCAACGTTGCATCTCGGTGTGGTGATGGATCCCATCAGCGACATCGCTTACAAGAAAGATACCACCATGGCCATGCTGTGGGCGGCGCAAGAGCGCGGCTACACACTGCATTATATGGAGCAAGAAGATCTTTTCTTGAACGCAGGACAGGCTTATGCACGTATGCGCCCATTAACGGTGCATCGCGATCCTAACCATTGGTACGACCTCGGTGAAGCGGCTCAGCGCCCACTGGTGGAGTTGGATATTGTGCTAATGCGCAAAGACCCGCCTGTCGATGCCGACTTTATCAATGCGGTCCATCTGCTGGGGTTTGCCGAGCGGGAAGGCGTTCTGGTAGTTAATCCAACCGCTGCGTTGTTGCAGTGTAATGAAAAATTATTTGCCCAGCAGTTTCCCCAGTGCTGTGCGCCCACCATTGTCGCCAGTCGTGATGACGTCCTGCGTGCTTTCCACGCGGAGCATGGTGATGTGATTTTCAAACCCCTTGATGGCATGGGCGGTACAGGGATTTTTCATATCGGCCCTGATGGCCGCAACATTGGCGCGGTTATTGAGCAATTAACCCTGCGTGGCCAGCGGCAAATTATGGCGCAACGCTACCTAGCCGAAATCAAAGATGGCGACACGCGCATCTTATTGGTTGACGGTGAACCCGTGCCCTATGGGCTGGCGCGTATTCCCTCGGCGGGTGAAACTCGGGGTAACCTCGCCGCTGGCGGGCGCGGTGTCAGCCGTGAGTTGACTGAGCGTGACCACTGGTTGATTCAGCAGGTGCAGCCCATGATTCGTGAAAAAGGGCTGATGTTTGTTGGTTTAGATGTGATTGGTGATTACATCACTGAAATTAACGTCACCAGTCCTACCTGTGTACGTGAAATTGATGATCAGCGCGGCACGGACATTGCCGGAATGCTGCTGGATGCTATTGAACGTCGTCTTAACTAACCGATGCCGTTGAACGTTCTATTCGCCTAATAACGCGAGGCTCGCTGAGTATTCAGCGAGCCGTAGGAGACGCATGCAAAGCTTTAAGCATCATTTTTTGATGGCTATGCCTCACTTGGATGACCCTAATTTTGCCGGTAGCCTGATCTACCTTTGCGACCATGATCACAATGGTTGCATGGGGGTCATCGCCAATCGTCCACTTGAAATTACCCTCGATGCCCTCTTTGAGCAGCTGTCGCTGGGAGGCGATGATAGCCCGCACCGTAATGCACCGGTCTATTATGGCGGCCCTATGCATAAGGATCGTGGCTTCATTTTGCATATCGGTGATAGCCAGGAGTGGGACTCCAGTGTCCAGGTAGAAGACGGTATTGCGCTGACCACCTCGATGGATATTCTTCAGGCGCTTGCCGACGATACCGGCCCCGAAGATTTTCTGGTGTGCCTAGGCTGCGCGGGTTGGGACGTTGGGCAATTAGAAGACGAGCTAAAAGAGAATGCGTGGCTGACGGTCGAAGGCCAAGGCAGCGTACTGTTTAACACCCCTCCCGCTGAGCGTCTAACCGCTGCCGCTGGCATACTGGGCGTTGATCTAAACCTGATGACCCGCGACGCGGGCCATGCATGATGGTTGAGTTTTATGGCTGATCGTGGGCAACGGCTAATACTCGCATTTGATTTTGGTACTCGGCGTATTGGTGTCGCGGTAGGCAATGAGTTGCTTAATAGCGCACGCGAGCTAACGCCGCTAACCGCTCGAGACGGCATTCCTGACTGGAATGTTGTTACACGGTTAGTAGAGGAGTGGCAGCCTGACTTGTTTGTAGTTGGCTTGCCGCTGAACATGGATGGGACTGAGTCTGCGATGAGCGCGCGGTCACGCAAGTTCGGTAATCGCCTGCACGGGCGCTATGGCAAGCCCTGTGAAATGGTTGACGAGCGTGGCTCTACTCGCGAAGCGAAGCAGATCGCTCATGCGGCAGGCCATCGTGGTAACTATCGAGAAGAAAGTGTCGATGGCATCGCTGCTGTGCTTATTCTAGAAGGTTGGTTTGCCCACCAAGAAGGACTTCCTGGTGGGCGGATCGCTCATTAAACCTGATGTAATGACTTAACGGTCTAGAGTGCCGGTTTGAGATGGCACAAACCAGCGCACGGGTCTCAGGTCTTTCTCAATCAGCTCATCTACCTTTAATAGCGTGGCAAAAATGGCCATCCGCATGGGGATCCCGTTGTCAGTTTGGCGGAAAATCGCCAAACGCGGGTCTCCGTTAAGATTCACGTTTAGGTCATTGGCGCCAGGGCGGCTATCTCGGGGTAGTGGGTGCATGACAATCGTACTTTGGCTGCAGCGCTGATCCAGAAAGTCGCGATTAACCATAAAGTCATCGGAAAGCCCCTGAAAGCTCTCGTTCATTTCATCGGTAAAACGCTCTTTCTGGATGCGTGTGGTGTAAACCACGTCCAGATCTGAGAAGTCACTGGCCAGTGAGTCACGTTGTTCGACGCGGTGCCCGCGAGACGTCACAAGGTCAATCAGCGCAGTCGGCATTTCCAGGCCCGGTGGCGATACCAGGGTAATGCGCAGCGGATCATAGAGAGACAGTAGCTTGATCAGCGAATGCACGGTGCGGCCATATTTCAAATCACCGGTCAGCAGAATATGTGCGCCGCTGAGTGATTTACCTAATCGCTGAAACTCTTTATCAATCGTATAAAGATCAAGCAGCGCTTGGCTTGGGTGCTCACCTGGGCCATCCCCTCCGTTAATTACCGGCACATTGGTGGCGGCGGCGAACTCTGCTACCGATCCTTGATCAGGATGGCGCATTACAATCGCATCGCAATAGCCACTCATCACTCGGCTAGTATCGTAAAGCGATTCACCCTTGGCCATAGAAGAGAAAGTAAAACCGGTGGTGTCACACACACTTCCCCCCAGACGGCAAAACGCAGCATTAAAGCTCACGCGTGTGCGTGTACTCGCTTCAAAGAACAAATTACCAAGCACAGCACCTTCCAGCACCCGAGTAACGTGGCGACGGCTGGCAATAGGTTCCATACGCGCTGCAACGCGTAGCAGGTGGTCAACGCTTTCGCGCTGTAATGAATCGACAGTTAATAGATGCTGGCTCATCACGGACCTCAGAATGGGGGTGGGCGTTGGGGGCTATAAAGCTGGTATAAGTGTAACCGCCAATGGAGTGCCGTCGAAGCGCTTTCAATTAGCAAACGGCCTGCCTTAAAACTTTTTCGCACTTATCTATAAATAGCCCTTGCCAAAACGGCAGCGAATCCGTAAAGTACGCATCCGCTGCCGGGGACGCA
>NZ_JABUZE010000071.1:0-32750 GCF_014897805.1 Halomonas sp. 3F2F | reverse complement strand
TCCCGAGTGGGGTTATCGGGAATCCACCTTGACCTTGGCCTGCAACAGCCCGAAACCTCAGGCCAACATGGATTCCCGCTAAGGGCCTGCGGGAATGACGAGGCGGCGCGGAGGGCTGGGTGGCGTCATCGCCAGGTACTTATTAAACAAAGAATCCAGCCCATTGGCTGGATTTTTTGTGTGTGAAAGAAAGTCACTTAGCTGGCAGCAAAAAAAATTTACGAATTTATTCAATTATATAGTTAGTGATTGCGTAACAATCCTTCAAACTTCCCATCATCTCTCCAGTAGACCCAGTGGATCAAATACTTCACTATCAAGATTCTAACAACAGTGTTTGTGCCAGGGTTTATGTCATCGAGTGTGTGTCAGAGCTAGCAGAGCGATATGCGTATTTCTATCTGTTTCTCAGACTCTGGTGATAAGTGGCTTCGCTTAACAATTGAATAATACGCCATTGCTTGGGAGCAGGTGTTATGTTGGATTGGACGTCTGGATACATAGCGGATATTAATTATACTTATGGGTATTATACTGAACTTAATCCTTTGCGAATTGCGCTAGGATTTATCAACGCCGGTATTCGGCCGCCAAACGTTATTAATGCCTGTGAACTGGGGTTTGGTCAGGGCATTAGCACCAACATTCATGCGGCTGCTTCACAAATCAATTGGTACGGGACAGATTTTAATCCCCATCAAGCAGCCTTTGCGCAGGAGTTATCATCTATTAGCGGTGCTAATGCAAAGCTACATGATGATGCATTTGATGAATTTTGCCAGCGTGATGACCTACCTGAATTCGACTATATCGGCCTTCACGGCATATGGAGCTGGATTTCGGATGAAAACCGCGCAGTGATTGTCGATTTTATTCGCCGTAAGCTGAAGGTGGGAGGTGTGCTGTACATTAGCTACAACACACAACCAGGATGGGCAGCCATGGTGCCTATGCGTGACCTATTAGCCGAGCACGCGGACCTTATGAGTGCTCAGGGGGCGGGCACCATTTCGAGAATTGAAGACGCGATCACGTTTGCCGAGCAGCTGGTGGCCGTGAACCCAGAGTACTGTAATGCTAACCCCCAGATTAAGAATCGCTTAGCGAAAATTAAACAAGATAATAAAAATTACATAGCTCATGAATACTTTAACCGCGATTGGGAGCCGATGGCATTTGCTAAAATGGCACGCTGGCTAGAACCCGCCAAGATGGATTGGGCTTGCAGTGCGCGATATGTAGATGCCATTGAAAGTATTTAGTTAACCAATGAGCAACAGGCCTTAATTAATAACATTCCTAACCCGCTATTTCGCCAGTCGGTGCGTGATTTTTGTGAGAACCGTCAGTTTCGTACCGATTATTGGGTAAAAGGGGCGCGCCGCTTAAGTGGGCTTGATAAAGATGAAATGCTAGATGGTCTTCGCGTGATTATGGGAGTGCCACGTAAAGATGTGCAGCTAAAAATCGCAGGGCGACTGGGTAATTTTGACTTGCCTAGCAATATTTATACGCCGCTGCTAGATGCGCTTTCATCCTATCAACCGGTATTTGTATCCGAACTTTGGCAGGTTGCAAAAGAGCATGGAGTGGGGCGTCCTGCATTGAACAGTGCAATTGCCATACTGGCATCAAAGGGTATTATTTTGCCTGCCCAGTCCGACGATGATATTTCTAAAGTAGCGTCCAAGACTGGTCGACTAAATCGTTTTTTAATGAGCCAGTCAAGAAGCACGACTGAGTTGAGTTATCTCGCAAGCCCGGTGACGGGAGGTGGTGTCGCTGTATCGCTGTTCCATCAGTTTTTCCTGCTTGCCACGTTAGAGGGCGGCGAGGACGCTAAAACGTTAGCTAGTTTTGCATGGCGTATTTTGGCGTCTCAAAACAAATGCCTGCTTAAAGAGGGCAAGCCAGTTTCAGATGAAAATGAGAATTTGGCTGAGCTTGAGCGTCAGGCTGGTGATTTTCTAGACGCGCGGTTGCCCCTCTACCGAGCGTTAAAAATTATCTGATCAATGGGGCGTGCCACTGCCATATAACATGTGTGTAGCGACGTTTGCCGCTGCACGCATGTCTTGAGGTTGAAGGCGGTTATCTTGCTTGGATTTATGTCAAAATGTTGCTCTCACGGAGGAACGCTATGACACAGATGCAATGGGACCAGTTATTATCCCCTCAACGCCTTCACGATAAACGCCCTGGCGGTGTGCGTGAAGCAACCCATGAAATCGGGCGAAGTCCTTTTCATAAAGATCATGATCGTATCGTTTTCTCGGGCTCCTTCCGGCGTTTGGGTCGGAAAACGCAAGTGCATCCACTGACTGAAAATGATCATATCCATACGCGCTTGACCCATTCACTGGAAGTCGGCTGCGTTGGTCGCTCGCTAGGTATGATTGTGGGCGAGTTACTAAGGGACCGCCTGCCTGGCTGGATCACACCCGCTGACTTAGGGGTGATCGTTCAGACAGCGTGCTTAGGGCATGATATTGGCAACCCCCCTTTTGGTCATGCCGGTGAATATGCAATTCGTGATTGGTTTCGGCGTGCTCAACAAAGTGGCTTGCTAGATGGCTTGTCTGATGCAGAGCGTGATGACTTACTGACCTACGAAGGCAATGCCCAAGGCTTCCGTGTTATTACCCAAATTGAGTACAACCAGTTTAATGGTGGCATGCGGTTATCTGCCGCTACGTTAGGTACTCTGCTTAAATACCCCTGGACAGTACGCTACAGCGGGCGTGCTGGTAAATTCGGTTGTTACCAGTCTGAACAGGCGCTGTTAAAAGAAGTGGCTGAGGCTGTCGGGCTTCTTGCCCAAGGAGATCAGCGTTGGTGTCGTCACCCGCTTGCCTGGCTTGTCGAAGCGGCTGATGATATCTGCTACGCCCTGCTTGATTTAGAAGATGGCTTAGAGATGGGGATTCTTCGCTATGAGGAAGTGGTCGAGATACTGCGTCAGATCGCGGGCGAATTCCCTCCAGAATACGCTGAGATGGAGAGGCGGAAAGTATCTCAGCGGCGTCGAATTGCGTTACTGCGCGGTGCCGCTATGGAACGCGCGGTGAATGATGTGGGGGCGGTTTTTGTGCAGCATGAGCAAGCGTTGCTCAGCGGAACGTTAGGTCAGGATTTATTGGAGCTGTGTCATCCTGACCTGGGGTGGGGCGTTCAAGCGGCAAAGCAGTTAGCTCGTGAGCGCATTTTTCAAAATGAGCGCAAAGCCAAACTTGAAATTGGTGCCTATACAACGCTAGGGATTTTATTAGAAGCATTTATTGGTGCTGCTAATGAACTACATCACACAGGGCATAGCTCATTCAAGCACCAGCGCGTGCTGGCGTTGATTGGTGAAAACACGCCATTGCCGTCCTGGACGCTCTACGATAGCTATCGGCGCATGCTGGATTTTATTGGTGGCATGACCGATCACTATGCTGTTGATCTTGCGCAAGAAATGGGAGGGCGCTTGCGCGGTAATTAACCTTCTATACGGAGGGTTGACGCAGGTGCTTGAGCTCCATAAGGCGTGCACGTTCAATGAGTAGATGAATCACTTTATCGTGAATGGCATCGCTCATCTGGCCAGGGGTGAGCTCGGTTAGTTGACGCGACAGCTGCTCACCGCTAACGACTAATATATCGGGGGCAGCTTCGCTAGTATCAACGTCCCAACCCGGCAAAACCAATACACCTTGTACCGGCACAGGAACACCACAACGACGCTCAAGCCATTGCGTCAGCCAGCTAACACCCTGACGTGTTTTGTGCAGAGGGCGGCGTTCTTGCCAGTGAGGAAAACGTAGCCGCTCACGTTCAACGGCTACGCTATTTAGCTCCTTACCATTGCTACCAATCGCTAATGCTCGTGCACGTGTTTCTACCACGAAAACGCCATGTGGTGTGACAACGACATGGTCAATAGTAAAGCTATCGGTGGGGACGTCGTGAAACACATAATAAGGGTGGGCTTCTGGCCTCACCATGCGTTCAAGTTCTTGGCCAACGGCTAATTCACAAGCTAAACCGAGTTTAAGACGGCGAATGCGCTGGTAATCGCGCACAAGTAACAGTGAAAAAGCCAGTACTAACAGCGTGCTAAGTAAGCCATATAATGCCCACTCCAACCAGTCTTGCTTCTCCACAAACAGCATACGGCCCATGCCATACACCAGCGGGGCAAGGCTAATAATGGGACCGAGCGCACCATTTAAAAACAGGCTAGAAAAAGCTTGGTCAAGGCGGTGCCGCAGAGCTTGACCGGGTTCACGCAAGGGAGCATTAAAGGGAGACTGAACGCGTGCATCGTGAAGGCTACGCAGCGCCAAGACAATGCCACCCATGGCCGCCATGGGAAACAGAAAAATGAGTGGTAGCAGGTATTCTAACCAATTCATTGCAGTGCCTTGCCCTTTAGTGCTTTGCCTCAAGACAGAGCGCTATCACAGAAGTGTGTCAACCACCTGCTAATTTAACTTGGTAGCCTAACGATGTTAATGCTTGCTGTAACGTTTCCCGGTGATCGCCCTGAATTTCGATAATGCCATCTTTTACAGCACCACCGGTGCCACAGCGTTTCTTCAGTGTCTTAGCAAGCGTTTTCAACTCCGCATTGGAAAGCGGTATGCCGCTAATCGTGGTGACTCCTTTTCCCTTGCGACCACTGGTTTCACGTCGGATTCGTACAATTCCGTCTAAATTAGCAATGCGCGCTTGCTCGCTGGTATCTGCGCAGCGGCATTGGTCGATAGACTCGCGACAGCTTGGGCAAGTCTTGCCTTGTTCTGTTGAATACACAAGGCCGCCGAGCTGATCACGTAATGAAGCCATACTTATTTCTCTATTGAATGTTGAGGCACTGGTATCTGCCACTTTTCATGAGTAAGGCGCTCGACGACGACAGGAAGCTGATACATGTTACTGATCATAATAGCGCCTTCAGGTGTCGTTTCAGCGTCTGGGTAACGATTCAAGTGAATGACGGTCATGCCAGCTTGTAGTGCTGCCCTTACGCCAACGAGTGCGTCGTCGATGGCAATACAGTCACTTGCTGAAAAACCCATGATACTAGCTGCATGAAGGTGAAGACAGGGTTCTGGTTTCCAGCAGTTAGCCGTATAACCGCTGAACAAACGCTTCCCAAAGTAGCTGGCGAGGCCGGTTGCTTGTAAAGCAGTATGAATTTTGCTTTCTGGGCCATTAGATACAACCGCACTCGGGTAATTACTCAATACTTCAAGTGATTCATGGACGCCAGGAATTGCCTTCAGCTCGCTTGATAAACGATTAGCTAAGTTGGTTCGCATCGCCTGCTCCATGCTAGCTAATTGAGCTTCATCGACACTACCGTAACGCTGCTGTAACTCTGCCACAATTCGTCGAAAACGGGCACCTCGAAACTCGCCGAGATAATCGGTGGATTTAAAGGGTAAGCCTACCGAATTTAGACCGATAGCCATTTCTTCCGCTAGAAGTGGCTCGCTATCAACGAGGGTGCCATCACAGTCAAACAGCAAAAGTGGAAGCGGCATTGTCATTCCTTGCAACGTCTTTCGCGCTGCCCGTGTTAGTTTAAGCCGACCATACTGCTATTGAACGGGATTTTTAGCTCTTTGTGAACACTGTTTGATAATTTTTTACAGGTTTATATCTAGGGGCCCAAGGAAAGGGCTGAGTGATAGCCTCATTGCAGGGGCAGGAAGGGCTTTTTAAAGCAACAGCACTGATGGGTAGCCATGTTTAGACTAAGCTTTGATAACCACAAAAAAGGAGAGCTTCGATGCGATTTACACCTTGGGTGTTTTCAATTGCTTTCTGTACATCCCTACTGATGGCAGGGCAAGCGCAAGCCGAAACGTCAGATTCAGATAATACGCAGCACGACGCATTAGACGATGCGGCATTAGAGGAGAAGTACGGTATCAAGGCAGGAGCAGTTCAGCGAGATGAGCCCACTTCCAACGACGCTGAGGAAACCAGCGGCGATGAAAGTAACCATGCTGATAATGCAGAAGATACACAGGGAGGCACGGGAGGTACTGGTAGTGCCGAGGATGCAACCGAAAGCGGCGAGGGTGAGCAGAGCAACAACGATAATGAGTAGTGCTTTTAGCGTGTTAAGCGTCGCGAATTAGCGCTGCGCTGCAATAAAATAAGGCGACCAATCGGCCGCCTTAAGGGGAATGCGTGAAGAGAACGTTACTTCACTTTCGGTGCCAGCTCGCCGCGCTCGTAACGCTGGAACATTACTTCTAAGTTGACGGGTTTAATTTTGCTCGCATTACCAGCAGTGCCGAAAGCTTCATAGCGTGCAATACACAGGTCACGCATGGCGGTCACGGTTTCTTTAAGGAATTTACGCGGGTCGAACTCGGAAGGGTTCTGGGCCATAAAGCGGCGGACTGCACCCGTAGAAGCAAGACGTAAATCGGTGTCGATGTTGACTTTACGAACACCGTGTTTAATGCCTTCGATGATCTCTTCGACCGGTACACCATACGTTTCCGGAATTTGACCACCATACTGGTTAATCACTTCCAGCCACTCTTGTGGCACGGATGATGAACCGTGCATTACCAGATGCGTGTCGGGAATGCGCGCATGGATCTCTTTAATGCGTTGGATCGACAGGGTGTCGCCAGTGGGTGGCTTGGTAAATTTATAAGCCCCGTGGCTGGTACCAATGGCGATAGCCAGCGCATCCACGTGGGTTGCTTTGACAAACTCAGCGGCTTCTTCAGGGTCGGTGAGCATCTGTTCCATGTCCAGCTTGCCCTCGGCACCAATGCCGTCTTCTTCGCCAGCCATGCCCGTCTCTAAGCTGCCTAGGCAGCCTAGCTCGCCTTCAACGGAGACACCACAAGCATGCGCCATTTCTACGGCACGGCGAGTGACATCGACGTTGTAGTCATAGTCCATCGGTGTTTTACCGTCTTCACCCAAAGAGCCGTCCATCATTACTGAGGAGAAGCCGAGTTGAATGGAGCGCTGGCAAACAGCAGGGCTAGTACCGTGGTCCTGATGCATCACGACTGGAATATGCGGGAACTCTTCAACTGCTGCCAAGATCAGGTGGCGCAGGAAGGGGGCACCAGCATATTTCCGCGCGCCAGCAGAGGCTTGCACGATAACCGGCGAGTCAGTGGCGTCAGCAGCTTCCATGATGGCGCGCATCTGCTCAAGGTTATTAACGTTGAATGCTGGAATGCCGTAGCCATATTCGGCTGCGTGGTCGAGCATTTGGCGCATGCTGATCAAAGCCATGGGATCACCTTAGTTGGGTTGTATGTATGTACAAAGGCAGTGAGCGTGCCATTTGTTTAAAGATTTAACCGCGCTGAGCGGCAGCCTCGAGTGCGGCGACGGCAGGCAACTGCTTGCCTTCAACGTACTCAAGAAATGCGCCACCGCCAGTAGAGATATAGGAAACGCGGTCAGCAATGGCATATTTATCAATCGCTGCTAACGTATCACCGCCCCCAGCAATTGAGAAAGCGCTACTGTCGGCAATCGCCTGAGAAAGCACTTCGGTTCCTTTACCAAACTGATCAATTTCAAATACACCGACAGGGCCATTCCACAAAATAGTGCCTGCATTTTTCAGTAAGCTGGCTAAGTAGCTAGCGGTGTCGGGACCGATATCCAGAATCATTTCGTTATCGGCGACCTGATCAACTGGCTTGATGACAGCTTCTGCGGAATCAGAAAACTCAGTGGCAACGACGACATCCGTCGGTAACGGAATGGCTACTTTTTCCATGAGTGCTTTTGCCTGGCCGATCAAATCTGCCTCAAAGAGCGATTTGCCAACATTATAGCCTGCCGCAGCGATAAACGTGTTGGCGATACCACCACCAACAATCAGTTGGTCGCATTTGTCTGAAAGGGCGGTGAGTACGTCTAACTTGGTGGATACTTTAGAGCCGCCTACAATGGCTGTCATGGGGCGCGCCGGGTTTGCCAACGCTTTTTCAAGCGCATCAAGCTCTTGGGCAAGCAGCGGTCCTGCGCACGCCTGTGGCGCAAAGCGCGCCACGCCGTGAGTAGAGGCCTGCGCACGATGAGCCGTACCGAAGGCATCCATTACAAAAACGTCGCATAACGCTGCGTATTGCTTGGAAAGCTGTTCGTCGTCCTTTTTCTCACCGTTGTTAAAGCGCACGTTCTCTAGCAGCACAACATCGCCGTTAGCCAATGTTGGCGCTGTCTCGAGATAATCGCTGATCAGCGTAACGGGGCGGCTAAGCAACTCGCCTAAGCGCTCAGCGACGGGTGCGAGTGAAAATTCTTCAGCAGGCTCACCTTCAGTAGGACGGCCTAAGTGACTCATTAGCATCACTTTTGCACCTGCTTGAGCTGCTGCCTGAATGGTTGGCAGCGCCGCGCGAAGACGAGCGTCACTGGAAACACGTCCATGCTTGATCGGTACGTTAAGGTCTTCACGAATCAGCACGCGCTGCCCTTCCAGGGGCAGGTCGGTCATTTTTTGCACGTTCATGTGAGCGGTTTCCTCGTGTTCAAGCAGATGAAAAGACATGATGCAGGCCTAGCGAGCGTTGCTTTTGGAAAGCGATGCCAGCCGCTGGGTGATATCCAGCATACGATTGGCAAAGCCCCATTCATTATCAAACCAACACAGCAGCTTAATTAAGCGTGTCCCCGCGACCCGTGTTTGCGTGGCGTCTAGGATGCCAGAGCGTGGATCATGATTAAAATCTATCGATGCCATGGGGGCTTCGGTATAGCCTAATACGCCAGCTAAGCGCTGCTGACTGGCGGATCGTAGTAAGTCGTTAACGTGCTCGGCGCTCGTATCACGACGCACAGTCAATGCGGCATCCATCGCAGAGACATTAATGGTGGGTACGCGCACGTGCAGGCATTCAAAACGACCGGACAGACTTGGCATCAGGCGACTGATCCCGACGGCCAACCCCGTGTCTACGGGGACAATTGACTGCATGGCCGAGCGTGTCAGGCGCAGATCCGTTTGATGATAAGCATCAATGACGGGCTGGTCGTTCATGGCCGAGTGAATAGTGGTGGTAACGCCGTGTTCAAGCCCTAGTGCTTCGTCCAGTACGGTGAGTAACGGGACAAGGCAGTTGGTGGTGCATGAGGCTGCTGAGAGAATGCGGTGGGAGAGTGTGAGCTCATGTTCGTTGATGCCCCACACAATCGTCGTATCCACATCGCTTTCGGCGGGTTGAGAAAACAGCAGTCGCTTAGCGCCAGCGGCTAAATGCTGCTCCGCTGTCGCACGATCCTTGAAACTACCAGAGCATTCCAGAACTAAATCAATATCTAGTGCTGCCCAGGGCAGAGCCTGCGGGTCACGCTCGCAAAGAACGTGTATGCGCTGGCCATTGATAAGCAGGCATTCACCGTCATTGTCTACTTCGCCAGGGAAACGACCATGGGTCGTATCGTAGCGAGTAAGGTAGGTAATCGTCGCAAGATCAGATAGCTCATTGATGGCGACCACTTCAATTTCTGGGTGGTTGCGCTCAACCAACGCTCTTAACACGCATTGGCCAATGCGTCCGTAACCATTAATGGCAATTCGATATGTCGAGTTTGCATTAGCCATGTCGCGAAGCGGCTCTCAAAAAATTGCTCAATGATAGCGTATTTCAACTGAGTTTGTTTTTCAGCTGACCGTGCCGATCAGCCGCCAGGCGAGTGGCAGCAACAGGGCGGTAAAAATACCGGTTAAACTCATGCCTAACGAGGCAAACGCGCCAGCCGTTGGGCTCAGTTCAAAGGCTCGCACAGTGCCAATGGCATGGCCATTGAGACCCAGTGCGAAACCAATAATGCGTTCATCGTTAATTTTTAGCAGCCGGGCAACGACACTCACGAAGGGAATGGTAACCACTCCTGTCACTAACAGCGCCCCCATTAGTAACGCTACGTTGCCGCCGAGCTGTTCAGTAATGCCGATGGCGATTGGCGCGGTGACTGATTTAGCGGCGAGTGACGCCAAAATAGTGGGACTAGCCCCCATTAGCCAAGCAATGCCGATTGCGTAGCAGGCCGCTAGTGCGGCGGCGATCGGTAAACAAAGTGTCAGCGGTTGCCACAGTTCACGAATGCGTGGCAACTGTTGATAGAGTGGCATGCCTAAGGCAACAGTCGCCGGCCCTAACAAAATGGTGAGCCATGAGGCCCCTTGTTGGTAAATCGAATAAGGCAGCCCTATCGCGACAAGTGCCGCTGCTAATAGCAACGCAGCGATTAGAATAGCGGGTAGCCAAGAAGGGTTGCGCAAGCGCTTAAAAATCAGGTTGCCGAGCAAATAGGCTGCAAGGGTAAGTCCTACAGCAAACAGCGGTGTGGCTGTTAGAGTGGACAACATATCAGTGGGCATCTGATCGCCCAATTAGCCGTTGTAATAACCATAACGTGGTAATCACGCTTAATAACGTCCCTAGCAATAGCGCAATAAGTATGGCGAACCACTGACCCGCGAGTTCATCCAGAATAAAGAACACGCCAACGACGCCTGGCATAATCAACATGGCCAGCAGCGCGATTAACGGTTGTGCTGCGGCCGCTAAACTTGAAGGCACGCGCCCTAAGACACCAAGGGTGGCACATAGCAACAGCATGCCCACCACCCCTGAAGAAAAAGGCAAACCGGAGAAGTGGATGACCACTTCCCCAATTAACCAATAGCTAATTAGCCAAAGCAGACCATTTAGCGCGGGCATGGCAGAACCCGCGCTAGATCAGCCTGCATGGCGTTAGGCCAGCAGCTCATTGGCCTGTTTAACAATATTTTCAACCGTAAAGCCGAAATGTTTGAACAGTTCGCCCGCAGGTGCAGACTCACCGTAGGTGGTCATACCGATAACACGTCCATCCAGGCCAACGTACTTGTACCAGTAGTCGGCATGGCCCGCTTCGATCGCAATCCGTTTGGTGACTGCTTTGGGCAGTACACTTTCACGGTATTCCGCGTCTTGGCCATTAAAACAGTAGGTTGACGGCATGGAAACCACGCGCACTGCGTTACCTTGCTGTTCTAGTTCTGCTGCGGCGTCCATGGCAAGCGATACCTCAGAGCCAGTGGCAATCAAAATCAGCTCGGGCGTGCCGTCACTGTCTTTCAAAATGTAGCCACCACGCTGAATGGCCGCTAATTGCGCCTTGGTGCGTTGCTGATGAGGCAGGTTCTGGCGCGAGAGCACTAACGCGGTAGGGCCGGCATGGCGTTTCACCGCTGCATCCCAGGAAGCCGCTGTTTCAACCGCATCACAGGGGCGCCATGTGTTCAGGTTAGGCGTTGTGCGCAGGCTGGTCAGCTGCTCAATCGGCTGGTGGGTGGGACCATCTTCGCCCAGACCAATAGAGTCATGGGTAAATACATAAATGGCTTGTTGGCCCATCAGCGCGGCCATCCGCACGGCGTTACGCATGTATTCCATGAAAATCAGGAAGGTCGCGCCATACGGAACGAAACCACCGTGGAGGGCGATACCATTCATCACCGCGCCCATGCCGAACTCACGTACCCCGTAGTGCAGGTAATTGCCGCTAGCGTCTTCCGGAGTGATGGCTTTGGCGCCCTTCCAGAAGGTCAAGTTAGATGGCGCAAGATCAGCGCTACCACCGAGCAGCTCGGGCATTTGCGGGCCGATAACATTCAACGCTTCAAAAGAGGCCTTGCGAGAGGCAATGCTCTCGCCTTTCTCTTGCGCCTGCTCAATGAGCGCGGCGGTTGAAAGTTCTGCCGGTAGCTGCGTCTTCATACGGCGCTCAAACTCTTTGGCTTCGGCTGGGAATGCTTGGGCATAACGGGCGAAGCGGGCATCCCACTCCTGCTGGCGGGTTTTGCCAGCGTTACGGGCATCCCAAGCAGAGTACACGGGCTCGGGGATATGGAACGGTGCGTGTTCCCAGCCGAGTTGCTTACGGGCGAGGGCAATTTCATCGTCACCTAAGGGTGCGCCGTGTGCCTCTTCTTTACCCTGTTTGTTCGGTGCGCCAAAGCCAATGATCGTTTTGCAGATAATCAGGCTCGGCTTATCGTCGTGGCTCTTGGCTAATTCAATAGCCGCTTTGATCTCTTCCGGCTTATGACCGTCGACGTTCGGCACCACGTGCCAGCCGTACGCTTCAAAGCGCTTAGCGGTGTCGTCGGTAAACCAGCCTTCCACCTCGCCATCAATAGAGATGCCGTTGTCGTCATACAGGGCAATCAGCTTGCCAAGCTGCTGAGTACCTGCCAGCGATGCGGCTTCATGGGAGATGCCTTCCATTAAGCAGCCGTCACCCAGGAAGCACCACGTATGGTGATCAACAATGCTGTGGCCAGGGCGATTAAACTGCGCGGCCAGGGTTTTTTCAGCAATCGCAAAACCAACGGCGTTGGCGAACCCTTGGCCCAGCGGGCCGGTGGTAGTTTCGATGCCTGGGGCGTAGCCAAATTCGGGGTGACCAGCCGTGGGTGAGTGCAACTGGCGGAAATTCTGCAGCTGTTCCAGGCTTAATTCGTAGCCGCTGAGGTGCAGCAGCGAATAAAGCAGCATTGAGCCGTGGCCATTAGACAACACGAAGCGGTCGCGATCAGCCCATTTGGGATCTTCGGGGTTGTGCTTGAGGTAGTCATTCCACAGCACCTCGGCGATATCAGCCATGCCCATAGGCGCGCCAGGGTGGCCAGATTTGGCCTTCTGAACAGCATCCATGGAAAGGGCGCGAATGGCATTGGCCAGCTCAAAACGGGACGGCATGGGGGTGCTCCTCGCCTGAAAACGGAAATAATAAAGGTGCTATTGTCGCTGACTTCCCCGGCGGCGGCAAATTCTGGAGCCACGTTCTGGGAAGAACCCCCAACAGCGTGTAGACTCTGCCTCCCGAAGTGGTAGCGAAAATAGTCGTGCCGCTTCTATATATGGGCAGGGAACTGAACTTCCTGCCATGATTTCCTGCTGATGCTGCGGTCACTCTGCAGCCGTCATACAGAGGGTCGAGAGCGCGATGAGCGAATATTCCCTGTTTACCTCCGAGTCTGTCTCAGAAGGGCATCCTGATAAGATTGCCGACCAGATTTCCGACGCGGTACTAGATGCCATTATCGCCCGAGATAAACAGGCCCGCGTTGCCTGTGAAACCATGGTGAAGACAGGCGTTGCCATTATTGCTGGTGAGATCACCACGTCTGCGTGGGTTGATCTGGAAGCACTGGTGCGTGACGTGATTACTGATATTGGCTACACCTCATCTCGCGTGGGCTTTGATGGCGCAACTTGTGGGGTAATCAACCTGATCGGCAAGCAAAGCGTTGATATTGCTCAAGGTGTCGACCGCACGAAACCTGAAGATCAGGGTGCTGGCGATCAGGGATTGATGTTTGGCTACGCGACCAACGAAACTGATTCGTTTATGCCGGCGCCAATTCACTACTCGCACCGTTTGGTTGAGCGTCAGGCGGAGCTGCGTAAAAACGGTCTGCTGCCGTGGCTACGCCCAGATGCCAAAAGTCAGGTAACGTTCCGTTATAACGCGGAAGGCAAGCCCTGTGGTGTCGACGCCGTCGTATTGTCTACTCAGCACGACCCGGAAATCGGCCAAGATGACCTGCGCAAAATGGTTAAGCGCGAAATCGTCGAGCAAGTGATTCCCGCTGAGTGGCTGGATGAGCATACCCAGTACCACATTAATCCGACCGGCCAGTTTGTTATTGGTGGCCCGGTGGGCGACTGTGGCTTAACAGGGCGTAAAATTATCGTCGATACGTACGGCGGTATGGCGCGTCATGGCGGTGGAGCTTTCTCTGGTAAAGACCCGTCTAAAGTTGACCGCAGCGCCGCTTACGCTGGCCGTTACGTGGCTAAAAACGTCGTTGCCGCAGGTCTGGCTGATAAGTGCGAAATCCAGGTTTCCTACGCTATCGGCGTTGCCGAGCCGACGTCGGTTTCCATCGATACCTTCGGCACCGGTAAAATCGACGATGTTAAAATTGTCGAGCTAGTGCGTGAGCACTTTGATCTGCGCCCTTACGCGATTACCAAAATGCTCGATCTGCTACATCCGATGTATCGCCTCACGTCTGCTTATGGTCACTTTGGGCGTGAGCCGTTTGAGCATAGCTACAGCTGGGTAGATGACAAAGGCCAAGTTCATACAGAAACCTTTACCGCCTTCCCGTGGGAAAAAACTGATAAAGCCGACACTCTGCGCCAGGCTGCTGGTTTGTAACAAGACGTGTGACGGTAGTGTAAGCATGTCGATAACGTGCCCCTTGGCTGATGCCAAGGGGCTTTTTATTGCGTTGAATGTTTATTTTTCACTATGCGCTAAGGTCACTCTTCTCATCTGGCGTTTTATTAGACGCTGCTAGTTAAAAGGGAAGCGCCGCGACAGGGTGCCGAGAGAGAGCGTATGGATACCAACAGAAAAGCATACAAGCGTTGGCTACTGATCACCGCTTTATTGAGACTAATATTGGGGAGAGCAACGCTATTAAGCGCAGTGTTGTTAAGTGCGTGCTTACCGAGTGTCACCTTATCCGCACAGGCCAATGTGTGCCCTGACTGGCCCCGTGAACGGCTAGCGCAAGAGAGCGAAACACTGACTGAGCAAATTGCTCGATGGGATACTGCCTATCACGATCAGGGCGAGTCACTGATTGATGATGAGCTTTACGATCAAGCGGTCGCTCGGCTAGCAAACTGGCAAGCCTGCCTGGGTGAAGCGGCCCGGCAGCGACCGCTAACCAGAGTCACCCGTAGCGCTGGCACTCTAGATCACCCCGTGGCGCAAACGGGATTGAATAAAGCCGATGATGACGGTGTGCGACGCTTTATTAGCCGCCGGGACGATCTTTGGATTCAGCCTAAGGTCGATGGTGTCGCGATAACGCTACGCTACGAAGAGGGCGTGTTGGTCGAAGCGGTTAGCCGCGGTGACGGTGAACGCGGGCAGAACTGGACGGCTCGTGTACAGCAGCTTCCCGCCGTGCCAAACACACTGCCAACGTCGCTATCCGCCGTATTCCAGGGCGAACTCTACTGGATATTAAATGGCCATATTCAGTCGCAGAGTCCCGCCTCTGGCGCGCGAGGTGCTGTTGCCGGGGCCATGGCTCAGGCATCACCTTCGCGGCAAACCCGTGAGCGTATCGGGCTGTTTATCTGGGATTGGCCAGAAGGGCCGAGAGAGATGAATGAAAGGCTAGGCCAACTGACCGCGTTAGGCTTTGATACCGCCGATTACACCCACCCTATCAATGCCCAGCATGACGCCGCCAACTGGCGCGATACGTGGTTTAACGGCCCATTGCCGTTCGCCACCGATGGAGTAGTACTGAAACAGTCCGAACGCCCTGGGGTTCAACGCTGGTCATCATCGCCGCCGGAGTGGGCTGTTGCGTGGAAGTATCCCGCTCAGCAGGCGTTAGCTCAGGTTCGTGGCGTCGAGTTTCGCATTGGCCGAACAGGGCGCGTGACGCCGCTGTTGTGGCTTTATCCAATCACGCTAGAAGGACGGCGTATTAGTCGTGTGTCGCTGGGGTCTCTAGAGCGCTGGGAAGCATGGGATGTGCGCCCGGGTGATCATATCGCGATCACACTGGCGGGTCTCACCATTCCCCAGGCAACAGAAGTTGTTTGGCAAACCGACGAGCGAGCGGCCCTTGGCGTTCCCTCGCCAGAACGTTATCACCTATTAAGTTGTTTTACACTCACCGCGGAGTGCGACGCGCAGTTGCTGGCGCGGCTTAGCTTCTTAAGCGATCAGTTAAACATGCAGGGCGTGGGAGAGGGCACCTGGCAAGCGCTTATGGAGGCAGGTGTTGTGACCGAACTGCTAGGCTGGCTGGCAACAACGCCGGCACAGCTTCAGCGGGCACATGGCGTGGGAAGCGTTCGTTCAGCAGCGCTTGTCGCTCAGTTCCAGGCCGCACAGGCGGCCTCCTATGCTCAGTGGTTAGGGGCGTTAGGGATACCACCAGGTGGCAGCGCCCAGCTAGGGGATTGGGATACGTTAGCAGGTTACACACACTCAGATTGGCAAGCCGAACCCGGCGTTGGCTCCGTGCGTGCTGACGCGCTGGTGGCATTTTTCAGCCATCCAGACGTGCAGCGGATGGCCGCTCAGCTAAAGCTGGCGGGGGTTGAAGGCTTTTAACCCAATCAGAGGCCTAGCCCGGTAAGTTGCAGCATTAGGTGAAGATAGAGAGGAATTAGTAATGGCGCTAATAGCGTGGTGGTAAGCACCGCTAATGCTCCTTTTTGCGGTTGAATCCCTAGCTCCATCGCGACCACCACCACGTTAGAGGCCATGGGTACGACGCCTAACAGTAACAACGCCATACCGAGTTCTGGTGCAAGCGAGCCCAAGGCTTGAAGTAATAAAACGGCGATTAGCATCACCAGCGGCCAAAGTAGATAACGTAAGCCTACGCAGGTGGCAACAAAGCGGGAATCCCAAGCATCAAGCGTAACCTGGCTAAGGGTCATGCCAATAATCATCATGCCTAGCAGGGTGTAGGTGGCGGGGAAAACGTCAAGCGAGTTCATCAGTGCGCTGGGAAGTGTCACGTTGAGTGCACTCAGCAGCAGCGCAGACAAAAATGCGTAGACCAACGGCAGTCGAGCAATTTTGATCAGACTTTGGCGAATGGAAAAGTGGCCACGCGCACTTAAGTAAAATCCCACCGTAAACTCATATAGATTAATCCCTAACATGCAGAATAGATAAAGCGTGACACCTTCTGGCGGCAGTAAAATTAGCGCCACAGGCAGGCCAAAGTAACCCGTGTTGCCAGTGCCAGAAGAGAACGCTAAAAGTGCCCCCTCCTGAGGCCCAAAGCGGTGCTGGGTAAACCAGCGCACGGCCAGCGCCATGATGCTCACCAAGCTGAACAGCGCCAGTGTTAACAGTAGATAATCTGGTGTTGGGCCGCCGTTCATTAATGCGCGGAAAATGGTGAGTGGTGCAATCATGTATACCAATAGTGTGGCGATGGGGCGTGGGTCGATTTTTAAGCGCTGTGCAGCAATCCACCCCAATCCTACAAACCCCAATAACATCAACAGTGGCCCCATTAGGGCACTTGGCGCTAAATCCATTTCTGCATCCTGAGTCGTTAGGTGACGACGTCGTTGTGTGAATAGCTAAGTAGTTGCGTAAATAGCTAACATGAGCCGAATTAAAGGCCGACTGTGGAATCTTTCATTAGCTCCAGCGCGGCGGAAAGAGGAGAATAACCTAAATTATCACGATGTTAACGCTTTGCGAGGAAGTCCCATGAGCAGTCAAGAGCACCCGTTAGGTATTAGCTTTGAATTCTTTCCGCCCAATACCGATGCGGGAAGAGAGAAGTTAATGCACGTGCGCGATGAACTGGCCGCTCGACATCCGCGCTTTTTCTCGGTCACTTATGGTGCCGGTGGTTCCACTCAAGCGCGCACACGCGATATTGTGCGCACCGTTAGCCAAAGCGGCATTACGACAGCGCCACACCTTTCCTGCATTGGCAGTGAAAAAGCGCAATTGCGCGACCTGCTAGCGCAGTATCGTGAAGAGGGTGTCGACAGCTTAGTGGCGCTACGTGGCGACATGCCATCGGGCATGGGAAGCATTGGTGAGTTGCGCTACGCCAACGAACTTGTAGAGTTTATCCGTGCGGAAACCGGTGACCATTTTGATATTGCGGTGGCTGCTTATCCTGAATCTCATCCACAGGCACCCAATCTCGATAAGGATGTGGAAAACTTTGCCCGTAAAATGAAGGCTGGTGCCAACATGGCCATTACCCAGTACTTTTTTACCGCGGATGCCTACTTCCATTTTGTTGAAAAAGCCCGAGCGCTAGGTGTTGAGCAGCCTATTATTCCAGGCATTATGCCGATTACTAACTACACCAAATTGGCGCGTTTTTCAGATGCTTGTGGCGCAGAAATTCCCCGTTGGATTCGCAAGCAGTTGGAAGCTTATGGTGATGATAGTGACGCTATTGCCGCTTTTGGTACGGATGTTGTTAGCCGTTTGTGTGAGCGCCTACTTGATGGTGGTGCGCCTGGTCTACACTTCTACACGCTTAATCAGGCAGCACCCGTACTGAAAATTGTTGATAATCTGAGAGGCTAGTACGCCCTTAAAGAACCTAGCTTAGTGATCAATAAGAACGCCCGCTCGATAAAACTCGAGCGGGCGTTTTCGTTGGGCGATTAACGGCTAGTGGTTGAGTGAATAGCAGATTGCGCCGTCATGTGGTGCTGGGTGTCGCCTTATTGCCATGCTGTTTACGCTGCATAATGAACAGCGCTGCGCCAATGGCCAGGCCAGCAATATCGCTGTAAATGCCGCCGTAAATCATAAACAGCGCACCGACCAGCATAACCACACGCTGTAAGGTGTTTACCGGCCCAAAGAACCATGCTTGCACCATGCCCGAAAGCAAGATGATCCCCAGTGTGGCGGTCACACCGACACGCAGTATTTGCATCGCGGAGCCTTCCATTAGCATGGCTGGGCTGTAGAAGAACATAAACGGCACGATAAATGCAGCAAGACCAATTTTGAACGAAGCGACCGATGTGCCCATGGGGTTATCCCCAGAAATACCGGCGGCGGCGTAAGATGCTAACGCCACTGGCGGCGTAATGGCCGACACGACCGCAAAGTAGAACACAAAGAAGTGTGCGACGAGCGGCTCGATACCGATATTGATCAAGCCGGGTGCCACTACCGATGCTGCTACCGCGTAGGCTGCCGTCGTAGGCATGCCCATGCCGAGCAGGATACTGATCAACATCGCAAAGACCAATGCCAATAGCTGGCTAACCCCTGCAAGGCCTAACAGCAGTGAAGAGAAGCGCGCGCCGACGCCCGTCAGCGATATGACGCCAACAATAAGGCCTGCGCAAGCACAGACAGCAATGATCTGAATCGACATTATGCCCGCTAGTTGGAGTGCTCTCAAAATAGCCCGAATACCCATTTTATTGGGTGAGATCCAACTGACAACTGCCGCTGATGCTGTCGCTAGTGTACCGGCACGAATGACGGAGTAGCCCATAAAGAGAGCGACAATAAGAATGATAATGGGGGCGAATAGGTAGACCTGTTTTACTAGTTTGGAGAATAGCGGAATTTCATCTTTACGCATGCCACGCATGCCTTTACGCGCCGCTTCAAAATCCACCATAAAGTAGATAGAGGCGAAGTAAAGAATGGCTGGAATGACCGCCGCAATTGCAATTTCTGTATAAGGAATGCCGGTGACTTCCGCCATGATAAAGGCGCCTGCCCCCATGATGGGCGGCATGATCTGACCACCCGTGGACGCCGCTGCTTCAATGGCACCAGCACTGCGCGCTGGATAGCCGACTTTTTTCATCAATGGGATGGTAAGCGAGCCAGTCGATACCACGTTGCCCGCTGACGTACCGTTGATCATGCCCATTAAGCCGGAAGCAAAAATAGATACCTTCGCCGGGCCACCACGGGCACGGCCAGCGGCTGCAAATGCGAAGTTGACGAAGTAATCACCTACTTTCGAGGCCTGTAAAAACGCCGCAAAAATAATAAACAAAATGATATAGGTCGATGACACCGCCGTCGTTGGGCCAAGAATGCCTGCATCGGTATAGACCTGACTAAAGAAGCGCTGCACAGATAAACCTGGGTAGCCTAGGAAACCTGGTAGATACTGGCCAGCAAAGACATAGACCAGGAAAACCGCTGAAATCACCACCAATGCTAAACCAGCCACCCGACGAGTTAGCTCTAGAATCAGCAGTGAGCCCGCAATGGCCGCCCAAGAAATGCCGGGAGGAGCAAACGAGGTGCCTGTCGACATGCGCATATTGGTATTAAAGGCCATCAACAAGTAAGCAGCGCTGGCGATGGCACACACCATTAAAACGAGGTCGGCGGGATTAAAGCGGTGGCGTGCCTGCCGATAGAACCAAGACAGGGCAATGGCTGCTGCCGTGGTGGCTATGAGTGGATAGCCGTAATGCAGTGTCTCAATGCTTGGATCAATGCGCATCGCACCGCCATTGAGTGTTTGCTGCATCAAAAAGACTTGTATAAGTGAATAGATCGCAGGCGCTAAGAGCGCATAGCTGGCCCATTTGAGCCATGCAGGGGAGGCTTGCTGATCATCTTCTGCAAAGCGAGCACCGGCAAACAGCCCGTACCCTAAAATGAGCGCACCAGCGATATGTACAATGCGAAACGACCAGGTTTCCATCGGGTACACATTGAGCGAAAACAGGTGGAAGCTTGAATAGCCAATGGCCAGTGCAGCAAACAAAAAAAACTGCCAGCCAACAAACACACGGCGGTTGGACTCGACAACCTCTTCATCGACACCCTCGGCAATTGACTCGGGTATCGATGAAGCAGTTTGGGCATCATCCTTGAGGCCGTTGGGGTCTTGATCGGTATTGTGACTCATCAGAGGTCACCCTCACAGCAAAAGCAAAAAAGAGGCGGTAGCGAACGCTGCCCCATCCGGCCAGCGGAAAACAGGGCAGCGTGAAGAGGGGCTTGGCTTAGTTGATCATGTCATCATCAATGTCGTAGCCATTCTCTTCATACCAGCGTGCGGCGCCCGGATGGAAGGGCAGCACATTGTTGTGGACGATGTTTTCTGGAATGGTGGTTTCAGCGCTGCGGTGCACTGAGCGCATACGGTCATTGTTTTCCATCGTGGCTTTGGTGACTTCATAGATAAAGTCTTCCGGCAGATCACAGCCCGCAATGGCAAAGTTCCACATAGAAACAGCGCGTGCGTCTTCTTCCAGTGTGGTGTAAGTGCTCGCTGGGATAGTGAATTCAGCAACCGGGAAGGCGTCCAGGACGGTGGCCATCTCTTCTTCGGTAAACTCAATAATGTTCACATCGGTCTGCACTTCGAGTTGGCTAACGGCCGGAATCGGAATACCCGCTGCAAACGCGATCACATCCAGCAGGCCATCCTGCAGCTGACCACCTAAGTCAGACCAGCCGCCATTACGACGATCAAACTCAACGCCCAGCGTTTCGAGGATAGCGGGGAAGTAAGTGTCTGATGTAGAAGCTGCTGGGCCGAACCCGATGCGCGCGCCATCAGGAATGTCAGCGATGGACTCAATGCCTGAGCTCGAAAGAGCGGCAATAGAGAAGGGGGTTTCATACATCGGGAACAGTGCACAAACATTGTCCATTGCCAGGCCTGGCGCTAGTGGACTTTCACCCTTAACAGCATCCGACGCTGGGCCCATCGTGGTAAGACCAAAGGCCATATCGCCGCTGTGTACGAGCGCTAGGTTTTGAGTTGGGCCGCCTGTGACTTCACCACCGCCTGAAACGTCTAGCTCATCAGCAATAAAGTTAGCCCAGCCTGAGCCATAAACGAAGTAGGTGCCGCCTTGACTGGCGGTACCGACAGTGAAGTTATCGGGCCATTCTGAGCGGTCTGCTTGGGCAGTGCCTGCTGCTAGAAGGGCACTACTGGCAAGAAAGGCGACGGTTTTAGGCATCATATTGCGCATGGCGAGATTTCCTAAGCTGTTATTGGGATTATCGTCTGGCGTGCTGGCACTGCCAGTGGCTTTATCTTAAGCAATTTACATAGAGCGATAGTCATGCCAATAGGCGGGCTGATTATTAAAATCAGTAGCTTAAAGTTCTCTTATTCAACTTTGGTTGAAACTAAAAAAACGTTAAGTGTCTGGGGTTTCGCACACTATAGGTTCGTTAGTGTGTGGTTTTTCGCACACTTTCATGAGTGAGGAGTGAGGAGTGAGGAGTGAGGAGTGAGGAGTGAGGAGTGGCTTGGCCTCCAGCGTGGTGGAGGCTTAAATTAAAAGCGGTGACATAAATGCTTGGAATAGGTGGTTAACGTTTAGGTTTGCCAGGGTCGAGAATGCGTACGGGCTGTACATCCTGCGTTTTTTGCTCTTCGCGTACTTGGTTAACGCGGGTAGTTAGCTCTGGTGCTGCCTCATCTTCAATCGGCAACTGCTCGAAAAAATCGCAGTTAACGCATTCCCGGTAGCGAATGTTGTTTTGCTCCCAGGCGCGAATCCGATCCATGGCCGCGCAGCGTGGGCAGGTTACCCCAGCAATAAAGCGTTTCACACTCGACATAACAGGCTCCAAGGGTGCGGTAACAAGACAGATACCGCACCCGGTGATAGTGAAAATAAACGTCAGGCTGCGCGGATACCGCTATGGCGTAATAATGGTTCTACGCTTGGCTCACGGCCTCGGAAAGCGCGAAATAGCTCGGCGGCATCCCTCACGCCGCCTGATTCTAGAATTTCCTGACGGAAGCGTTGGCCAGTGGAAGGGTCAAAAATCCCTGCCTCCTCGAACGCGCTCCAAGCATCGGCAGAAAGTACTTCCGCCCATTTGTAGCTGTAATAGCCCGCCGCATAGCCACCCGCAAAAATATGGCTAAAGCTATTCTGGAAGCGGTTAAAGCCAACTGTCGGCACGACCGAGGTGTGGCTACGTACGTCATCCAATAGCGTTTGAACGTCACTGGCGCTGGGCGCTTCCAGCTCATGGTGCAGGCGCAAGTCGAATAATGAAAACTCTATTTGGCGCACCATTCCCATTGCTGATTGGAAGTTTTTGGCAGCCTGTAAACGCGCTAGCAGGTCAGCGGGCAGGGGCTCGCCAGTATCGACATGCTTGGCGATCAGGTCTAGTCCTTCGCGTTCCCAGCAGTAGTTCTCCATGAATTGGCTGGGTAGTTCAACCGCATCCCAAGCAACACCGTTAATGCCAGAGATATCGGCAATGTCCTGTTTGGTCAGCATGTGATGCAAGCCATGGCCGAACTCATGAAACAGCGTGGTGACTTCATCATGGGTTAGCAGAGCGGGTTTGTCGCCCACTGGGGCGGTAAAGTTACAGGTCAGAAATGCCACTGGCAGCTGTAGGCCGTTTTCAGTTTGGCGGCGTACTCGGCAATCGGCCATCCATGCTCCGCCGCGCTTGCTTTCGCGAGCATACAAGTCCAAATAGAAACCGGCGATCGGCTCACCTTGTTCTGTAATGCGGAAGTATTGAACATCGTTGTGATAGCTAGGCGCATCAGGTGCTGCTTCCACGCGAACGCCGTAAAGACGTTCTACTACCTGGAATAGCCCATCCACCACCCGTGGCGCTGGGAAGTAAGGGCGAAGCTGCTCTTGTGAGATGGAGTGACGTGCCTCGCGTAGTTTTTCACTGGCATAGGGCACATCCCATGGCTCAAGCGTTTCAATCCCTAATGCTTCACGAGCATAGTCGCTGAGCTCCGCGACTTCTTCCGTGGCCTGGGGAACGGCACGGCGAGCTAGGTCATTCAAAAACTCAAGCACCTGCTCGGGAGAATCGGCCATCTTAGTGGTGAGCGAGTAATCGGCGTAGGTCTTAAAGCCCAGCAAGTGGGCGAGCTCTTGGCGGAGTGCCAAAATCTCTTCAAGAACGGGAGCGTTATCGAACTTGCCTGTGTCTGGGCCTTGATCGGAAGCACGAGTGACAAACGCGGTGTATACCTCACGCCGCAACTCTCGGTTATCGGCATAACTGATAATGGGGAAAAAGCTTGGGAAATCTAGGGTGATGCGATAGCCATCGACGCCTTTTGCCTGGGCGGTTGCTTTTAGCGTATCAAGGGCGCTTTCCGGAACGCCAGCAAGTGCATCAAGGTGGTCAATATCCTTATGCCAAGCTTGGGTAGCATCGAGCACGTTGTTTGAAAACTGGTTGGATAAGGTGGAGAGGCGCGCTTGAATCGCGCCGTAGCGAGCCTTTTTGTCAGCAGGTAAATCGACACCGGCTAAGCGGAAATCGCGTAAAGTGTTTTCTACCGTGCGTTGCTGAGCAGGCGTTAGACTTGCCCATGCATCACCCTGCTTAAGCGCTTGCCAGCCCTTAAAGAGTCCTTCGTGTTGTCCCATCCAGGTGCTAAACGCCGAGAGTTGTTCCAAGCATGCCTGATAAGCTTCCCGCAGTTCGGGGGTGTTCATCGTGCCGTTGAGATGAGAGATGGGCGACCACGCTTGGGTAAGCCGGTCATTAACAGCCTCTAGCGGCGCAGCAAAGTTATCCCAATGTGGTGGCACTGTGGCGGCCTGTTGAGCGAGTCGGTCAATGACTTCCCGGCTTTCATTCAGCAGCGTTTCTACCGCAGGCACGACGTGTTCAGCGCGAATGTCAGCGAAAGGGGGAAGCTCATGCGGCTCTAGCAACGGATTGCGGGACATAGGCACCTCGTAGGCATTAATTTTTTAACTCGTAACGTTTTTAAATACGTTAGTGGCGCATAAAAACGCAATAATAATGACACAGTGCGGGCGGTGAGGCCGTGTTTCAATGTCTGGGCTGAATACTGTGGCTTACACCAGGGTTTGGCCTAGGCGTAAGCGCCTGCTAGTCTTGCCGCCTTTTAGTGTCGCCAATTAGTGCCACCAATGGTAGGAGCAAGTGATGAGTGAAACGCTGGAGCGCTGGGGGTCAAAGCGAGCCTTCATCTTAGCGGTAACGGGGGCTGCAGTTGGGTTGGGTAATATTTGGCGCTTCCCGTATGTTGCAGGCGAGAACGGTGGTGCGGCATTTCTATTGATCTATGTGGCGTTTGTACTGCTGTTAGGTATCCCTGTAATGATGGCCGAGATTTTAATTGGCCGGGCTGGGCGACGGGGGCCTATGCAAGCGCTGAGTAGGCTGGCTGTAGAAGCCGGCGCTTCTCGGCACTGGCGCTGGTTAGGCTTATTTGGAGCCTTCACCGTCTTCTGTATTTTATCGTTTTACTCGGTGGTGTCAGGTTGGTCGATTGAGTTTTTAGTCGCTTCAATAAACGGAAATTTCGATGGTGCAAGTGCCGCAGAAATAGGTGCGGGTTTCGATGCGTTTCTGGCAAACCCAGGCCTGTTGATTTTTAACCACTCGTTATTCCTATTTATGACCATGACGGTAGTGGCGGCGGGCGTTGCCAAAGGCCTAGAGAGGTTGAACAACCTATTGATGCCGCTGCTGTATGGCTTATTGTTGCTACTGGCTGGTTATGCCACGACCACCGACGGATTTGGTACGGCGCTTTCATGGCTGTTTTTACCGTCGTTTGGCGACGTAACGACCTCAGTGGTGTTGCATGCCATGGGACATGCGTTTTTTACCCTTGCCGTTGGGGCCTGCGCGCTAATGGCTTATGGGGCTTATATGCCTGATGAGCAGAGCCTACCGAAAGCCGCGTTTGCAGTTGCAATGCTCGATATCAGCGTCGCTTTATTAGCAGGGATTGCAATCTTTTCGGTGGTATTTGCCCAAGGTATGGACCCTGCTGACGGCCCAGGGTTGATGTTTGTGACGTTGCCAATTGCTTTTTCTGAGCTGCCTTGGGGAGCATTTTGGTTAAGTGTATTCTTTTTGTTGCTCTTATTGGCTACCTGGACCTCAGCGATTAACCTCGCTGAACCCATGGTGGCAACGCTGCAAGGGCTTGGATGGCGTCGCAGTATATCAACGGCCGTCGTGGCGCTTAGCGTATGGTTGTTAGGGCTGCTTTCGGCGTTCTCGTTTTCCACGCTTGCCGATTTCAGGCCGTTGTTCGGACGCAATGTGTTTGAGCTAGTTAGTAGTATTCCGCCCGATATTTTCCTACCTATGGGTGGGCTGTTGATTGCTATCTTTGCGGCCTGGGTGATGCCCCGCGTGCAGGTTGTACAGGCATTGGGTGTTGGGGAGAGTGGCTATGCACTCTGGCGTAATATTGTCCGCTGGGTGTCGATTCCGCTGACGTTTATTGTATTGCTCGGCGGGTTGCTATAGTTCTTGAATATTTTAATCCAATAGCGTTAAGCAGGAGTGTGCAATGAGCAATGCCTTACGACCATTTCAAGGTATTTCGCCTCGCCTTGGTAAGCGGGTTTATGTCGACCCCGCTAGCGTGGTAATAGGTGATGTAGAGCTGGGCGATGACTGCTCGGTCTGGCCGATGACCGTGATCCGGGGAGATATGCATCAGATCCGCATTGGTGCTCGCACTAGCGTGCAGGATGGCAGCGTGCTGCATATTACCCATGCCAGCGATTTCAATCCTGATGGCTTTCCACTGACGATTGGTGATGATGTCACCATTGGCCATAAAGCGATTTTGCATGGCTGTACGCTGGGTAGCCGTATTTTGGTGGGTATGGGGGCAATTGTGATGGATGGAGCAGTTGTCGAGGATGAGGTGATTATTGCGGCTGGCGCAGTTGTTACACCGGGCAAACGTTTGGAAAGCGGTCATGTATATGCGGGAAACCCGGCGAAAGCGTTGCGTCCACTTAAAGATAAAGAGCGCGCTTTCTTTCCTTACACGGCAGGTAACTACGTTAAGTTAAAAGATCAGTTCCTCGCTCAGTAAATTTCTTCATACAGGCGCTAAGCAGTTGGCCTAACACTCTTTTTTTCTTAAATAGACATGTTGCGGCAGCCAAAAATCTGGTAATTTATCCAGTTTTCCAGGATGCCGCGCTAATGGCGAATTTTCGCACGCACATTACGGTAGCAGCAGCAGGCGGCGTACTCATGGCTTATGCTGGCTGGCAGGCTGAGTGGTGGCCAGCGACTCAGGCGCTATTAATTATTGCTCTGGTAGCCTTTGGCGGTATTTTGCCTGACATAGATGCTGATCGATCACGATCTATCCGTTTGATTTTTAATCTTTTATCGGTGCCTTCACTGGTGCTTGGTGTGTTGTTGTTGCAGCCCTGGTTAACACCAGGTTTGTTGCTAGTGGCGTGTGGTGGCATTTACGTTAGCGTGCGTTATTTTGCGGCGGTGGTGTTCTCACGGCTAACGGTTCATCGAGGTATTTGGCACTCATTGATGGCGGCTGTGCTGTGCGCGCTGATGACTGCCGCGTTTAGTTTTCATCTGCTGGCACAGCCAGCTTGGCTGGCCTGGTGCCATAGTGCAGCGGTACTGCTAGGATTTATCATTCATTTAAGCCTGGACGAACTTTTCAGCGTGGACCTAGAAGGCGCGCGGTTAAAGCGCTCTTTTGGCACCGCACTTAAGCTTGGCGATGGCCGCCGCCCACTATCGAATGTCTTTATGCTGATTGCGCTATTTACCTTGGTGCCCTGGGTACCACCGTGGGACGTGTTGATTGAGTTGTTTCATCAAGGGTCGCTGCTATGGCGATAATCATCAGCGCTTAAACTGTGTTTTTTGAGTTTGTCGTAGAAGGTTTTGCGGGGTATTCCCAGATGACGGCATACGTCGGTTACGCGCCCATGATGGCGGGACAGGGATTGGCTAATCAGGCTCTTTTCAAATAGCTCTACTTGGCGCGGCAACGTGGGCTCTTCGGTGTCGGCGTTGGCCCCTTCCAGTAGCGCATCCAGACGGTAGTCAAAGGCTGCTCCCAATAGCACATAACGCTCTGCAAGGTTACGCAGCTCGCGAACATTACCAGGCCAGTCGTGAGCCAGCAGGGCGGCAATTGAGTGGCTATCCAGGGTAGGGGCTTCTAAGCCACTGCGGTTGGCAGCGACCACGGCGAAATGCTGGAACAGCAGGGGAATGTCCTCGCGTCGTTCGCGCAGTGCGGGCAGTGGCAGGGTGACCACGTTGAGTCGATAGTAGAGATCTTCGCGAAAGCTCCCTTCTTCAGCAGCAGCTTTAAGGTCCACTTTGGTGGCCGCAATCACTCGTATATTGAGTGGCACCGTCTCGTTGGCCCCAAGACGCTCGACGCTACGCTCTTGTAATACGCGCAATAGCTTCACCTGAAGTGCCAATGGCATTGATTCGATTTCATCCAGGAACACGGTGCCACCATTGGCATGCTCGAATTTACCAATTCGCCGTTCTACTGCGCCGGTAAAAGCACCTTTCTCATGGCCAAACAGTTCTGACTCTATGGTGTTTTCTGGCACTGCACCGCAGTTTATCGCCATAAACGGGCTATTGCGTCGGACGCTACGTTCATGAATGGCGCGGGCGACAAGGTCTTTTCCGGTGCCGGTTTCGCCAAATAGGAGCACATCAGCCTCTACTTGGCTGATGCGTTGAATCATTGCTGCTAGGCGAGAAATCACTGCGGTACGGCCGACTAAACGAGGCCCAAGGGCTGCCTGCTGAACCTCAAGCTCGGCTTTTAAGCGCAAATTTTCCAGGCTTAGCTGGCGCTTTTCGATGCCTCGCCTTACGACATCGAGTAGCTGATCCCCAGCGAAAGGCTTTTCCAGAAAATCCCAAGCGCCTGCACGCATCGCCTCCACCGCGGTTGAGATGTCACCGTGGCCAGTGATTAAGATAATCGGCAGTGTGGCATCGCGGCTGTGTAATTCATGTAATAGCGCCATACCGTCCATTCCGGGCATACGAATATCACTCACGATGACGCCGGGAAAGTTTGCTGGTAGTGCCTCAAGCGCTTGTTCTGCAGACTCAAAACAGTGAGGCGTGTAGCCAGCGAGTTCGAGTGTTTGGCTGGCGGTGATACGCAGGTGCGGTTCGTCGTCGATCACCATGACCGGCAGCGTCGACGGCTCATGCATGGTTGTTACTCTCCTTGACTGAGTATGGCTGCAGTACGTTAGGTGTTGTTGAACAGGGTAGCGTAATGGTGAATCGCGCCCCGCCAGTGGGCTGATTCGCTACCTGCAGCTTGCCGCCCAGATCCTCCATAATACGTGAGGAAATCGAAAGTCCTAGCCCTAATCCGCTGCCGGGTGCTTTCGTGGTGAAGAAAGGTTCGAAGATCTGGCCCAAGTGTTGTTCTGGGATGCCTGGGCCATTATCGGCAACGCTAATCATCACTTGCTGTTGTGCTATTTCTACGCTTAGCGTCAGCATGGGTGACGATACCTCTTTCATTGCCTGTAACGCGTTACTGATCAAATTCACCAGTACTTGCTCTAGGCGGACTAAATCACCCTCAACCCAAAGCGTCTCCTCTGGCCATTGTTGGACCACCCTGATGCCATCATCACGTAAGCGGCTGTGGAATAAACGCAGGGCGTACTCAATACAGGCTTGGACAGAGATTGTTTCCTGACGCTCGCTGCTCTTACGAGAAAACTGGCGCAGCTGGGCGCTAATATCGGCCATGCGCTGGGTAAGCTCGACAATTTGCGCTAGGTTGGCATCTGCTTTGTCCACCCGCGACAGTTCAATAAACCGTCGACCATTTTCAGCGTAGGCGCGAATAGCCGCTAATGGTTGATTTAACTCGTGATTAATACCGGCAGCCAATTGACCTAATACCGCAAGCTTTGCCGCTTGGATCAGCTCATCTTGGGTTTGGCGTAGATTAGCTTCTGCTCGCCGCCGCTCTTCTATTTCACCAGAAAGCCTCTGATTACTGGCGACTAAATCACGTGTTCTTCGCTCAACGCTGACTTCTAGTTCATCGCGTACTCTCGCTAAGGTTTGTCGTTCGCGTTCCGCAAACGCTTCTCTCTCTCGGCGTAAACGCAAGCGTTGCCAACCAATGCCTCCGCCCAAGGCCACCACGCCATATAAGCCTCCCGCCATCAGCGCCGCGATCCACTGGGCGTTCACCACAGGAGTCAGTGGTTTTAAAATATGCATTTGCCAGCCAAACTCTGGGATGGGGCGCGTAAGGCTTAAATAGTGCCCACCACTTAATGGCCCGCTAGCAAAGCTAACAAGATAGCTATCGGCCCCGTAAGGGGCTTCAAGCTCAATGCCGGAAGGCGTTAAAGGCTCCATTGCATAGCGACGAGTTGCCCGTAGGCTGTCGCGTTGGCCGTCGGTAAGAGGGTGGAGGGCATTCATGCGCAGCTCAGGGTGGCTGGCCATGAAAATAATATTGTCGCTATCGGTGACAAACAGTTCAGCGTCCTGCTCAGCCCAGCTCTCTTCAACATCGTCGAGCAGTACTTTGACGACGATAACACCGTCGGGTTTTGCATCGGGCGAGGTGTCATCAAGCCACACCGGCGCTGAGAAATAGTAACCACGCTCAAGCGACTGTACACCTAAGCCATAAAAACGCCCCTGCCCCCCGGTAATGGCATCGGTGTAATAGCTGCGAAACGCGTAGTTTTGACCAATGAATGTATTAGGGCGGTGCCAGTTGCTGGCGGCGATGGTATCGGCGTCACGGTTAAGCAAATAAACATCTGAGACCCCAGAGGTAAAGCGAAAACGGTCAAGCAGTAAGTTGAGCGGCATGGGGTCTTGGCTGTCTGGGGAATCTAAAAAACGTTGTACGCCTTCCCTGGTCGCCAGCATTTGTGGCAAATAATCATAGCGCAGTAGGTAACCATTTAAGTTGGCGGCCGACAGCCGCAGCTCGTTTTCGGCATCGTCTTGTAAGTTTGATAGCGCCTGCTCGCGGGCCAGTTGAGCGGCCTGCCACATGCATAGCATCAGTCCTAGCGGAATCGCGATTAGCCAGAGTAGCCGCCAGCGGTGACCTGAAAGGCGAAGTAAGCGACTCATGCGGGTGTGCTGCTGGTACCTTGGGCACGACGCAGTGCTCGCTGGGCGCGGGTTTCCGCTCTGGCCATCTCGAGAAGGCCTTCCTCAACGTACACTAAGTGCTCGTGCGCGCGGCTGCGGGCATCTTCAGCACGCCCTTCTAAAATCGCATCTAGTAGGGCTCGGTGTTGCTTCATTAGCTGCGAACGCGAGTCGGGCTTTGCAAAAAGATGGGCGAGGTTGTCAACGATGCTTTGCTCTAATAAATGAAAAATGCCTCGAATGGTGTGAAGTAACAGTACGTTATGAGCGGCTTCTGCAATAGCAAGGTGGAAGGCTGCGTCTAGTTTTGCTTCTTGGGCGGGGTTGGCACCCACAAATCCACCATCAAGTTCTTCAAAACGCTGGATTAATACGGCTTTGTCCGCTGGTGTTGAGCGTAACGCGGCGTAATAAGCCGAAATGCCTTCCATCGCATCGCGAAATTCAAGCAAATCCAAATGAAATTCGTTGTGTCGGGAAAGCATCTCCAACAAAGGGTCGGTGTAGCCGCTGTTTAGCGTTTCATTCACGAAGGTACCACCCCCTTGGCGGCTGGTAAGCAGGCCTCGTGCGGCAAGCTTTTGAATGGCCTCACGTAGAGAGGGGCGTGACACGCCAAACCGTTCAGCAAGCTCTCTTTCTGGGGGCAGGCGCTGGCCAGGCTTGAGGCTACCTTCAAGAATCATTGCTTCAAGGCGCTCGGTAATCACATCAGCCAAGCGCTGCTGGCGGAGCGGAGGATAAGTCATTAGTGCAGGCCCTTATAATTGGTAAGACCAATTATAAGGGCTTTAATGATTTGTCTCAACAGTAAAAGGCTAGCAAATTGATAGCTATTGGCACCGTTTATTTGACTTATAACTAAAGTATATGACCGAAATATGCCATGGTGGGCGATGCGTGTTTGACACGACTGCGGCGCCTCATTACTGTTGAGGATAATTTTTTGTAAATTGGTAAAACCAATTTTTATCTGAAGCGCCTAATACTGACGCTTCGATGACCGTTTACAGATAGTACTTATAGATAGTGCATCTATTTATTGCATAGGGCCTGCCATGATCATTTCATCACCTACGGACTACCGCCAAGCTGCCAAGCGTCGTATCCCCCCGTTTCTGTTTCACTATGCTGATGGCGGGTCATACGCAGAGCATACGTTGCGGAGCAATGTTGAAGACCTAGCGGGTGTCGCGTTGCGGCAGCGGGTGTTGAAGGATATGTCGTCGCTATCGCTGGAAACCGAACTGTTTGGTGAAAAGATGGCAATGCCTCTTGCCTTGGCGCCGGTGGGGCTAACAGGCATGTACGCTAGGCGTGGTGAAGTCCAGGCAGCACGGGCAGCGACCAAGAAGGGCATACCGTTTACGTTGTCGACGGTCTCCGTATGTCCAATTGCAGAAGTGGCAGCGGCAGTGGAGCGGCCCATCTGGTTTCAGCTTTATGTATTGAAGGATCGGGGCTTTATGAAGCACGTGCTTGAGCGTGCTAAGGCGGCAGGGGTTAAAACATTAGTCTTCACCGTTGATATGCCTGTGCCTGGAGCGCGTTATCGCGATGCCCATTCAGGCATGAGCGGCAAAAGCGGGCCTATGAAACGTATGCTTCAGGCTGCGTTGCATCCTCTTTGGGCTTGGGATGTCGGTGTTTGTGGCCGCCCGCATGACCTAGGCAACGTGTCTGATTATCGTGGTCAGCCGACAGAACTTGAGGATTATATTGCTTGGCTTGGCGATAACTTTGACCCCTCTATTTCCTGGAAAGATCTGGATTGGATTCGTGAGCAGTGGGATGGCTCAATGATTATTAAGGGCATATTGGATGCTGAAGATGCCCGTGATGCAGTCCGCTTTGGGGCGGATGGTATTGTGGTTTCCAATCACGGTGGCCGTCAGTTGGATGGCGTGCCTTCTACTGCACGTGCCCTGCCTGCTATTGCAGATGCAGTTAAGGGTGACTTGTCCATCCTGGCAGATTCTGGTGTGCGTAATGGGTTAGATGTAGTGAGAATGATTGCCATGGGTGCAGACACAGCATTGATAGGTCGTGCCTTTATCTATGCGCTTGCAGCGGCAGGTGAGGCGGGGGTTGCTAACCTGCTTGAGCTATTCGAAAAAGAGATGAAGGTGGCGATGACGCTCACCGGTGCGCGAACGATTGCTGATCTCAGCACCGAATCATTAGTTCCTGACGCAATTCCTGCGCTTAAATAACGCTCAAATAGAGGGGGTGATGCTGCCAGCATTAGAGTAACAGACGAATGTTGGCGTTTTTTTACAAAATCCCTTGCCAAGACGGCAGCGAATCCGTAAAGTACGCATCCGCTG
>NZ_JABUZE010000005.1:0-12276 GCF_014897805.1 Halomonas sp. 3F2F | reverse complement strand
GCAACGTGAAGTAAGTCAACTACGTCCTGGAATGAACGCTTACTTTGTGCCGTGGCCGTTGCCATTAATAGCAAAGCAAGCCCAGCGAAGCCGTATCCTACTGCCGTTAACCGCCGTAGAGGAATCAGCTTATTTAATCTTCCGAATAGCAGAGAAACGCACAGCGTCATGACAAATTGCGGCATCATGCGCCAGCCAGCCTCAACAGGCGACCAATGCTGAATTTGCTGGAGAAAAATCGAGAAAAAGAACAGGCTGCTGTAGTAAGAGAATCCCAATATGAACGAGGCAAAATTCGCCACTAAGAAAGCGCGCTCCTGCAGAAGGGCTATCGGCAGTAAAGGCCGCTCTACTCGACTTTCTACCACCGCGAACAGTACAAAGCTGATCGCGGCGACCATCAATGCAATGCCCCCCATTTTGATATTTTCGCCTGCCTCAATCATGCCAAACGCCAATGCACCCAGGGCTACCACACTGAGAACTTGACCCAACGGATCACGTGCAGCGTGTTCGGGATACTTACGCTCTTTAATGCCGTACATGCCTAGCACCACGACCAATATACCCAGAGGAAGATTAATCAAAAAAATGCTCTGCCAGCCAAAATGATGCAGCAATAGCCCCCCGCATAACGGCCCCAGGATTAGCGCCAAGGCGTTGGAGGCTGACCAAGCACCGATTACGTGCGAACGCTCCTTTGGATTGGGAAAAGCAGAGGTAAGAATAGGCATAGCACCACAGATCAGGAAAGCGCCTGCAGTTCCCTGGATGGCCCTACCCACCAGCAACACCGGCAATGACGGCGCCCAGCCGCACACTGCCGAGCCCAGTGTGAACAGGATGACACCACTGAGCCAAGCGCGCTTTTGACCATACCTATCCGCTATTGGACCCGCAGACAGCATGAACCCAGATAGGCAGATCGCATAAGCGTTGACTACCCACTGCAGCCCTACGATATCGGTGCGTAATGCCGTCTGCATGGTAGGGAGTGCCACGTTGACGATGCTGATATCAAGTGTGGCAATAAAGCTTCCAAGACAAACAGCGCACAATGCGCCGTAGCGGCGAGAAGGCTGCATGACAGTTCCTTACGGTGAGATAGAAAATTGCGTGCTCTTTGCTTAAGCATACAAACTGACCGACCGTCGGTCAATACATTATACTGTATCGATCGCCTATGCTCTGAGCCTTAGCTCGCCTAAACTAGGCCGTATTTTCTAAGGGATGTTGAAGCCAACCAAGAGTTAAAAATCGACATAATGGATCATAAGACAACGAAGCCAACGCCGCAGGCAGCTAAAGCGCCAAGAACCAAACCGGCTGAAATTCGCCTAAATGAGCTGATGACTGCCGCCGAAAAGCTCTTCCTGGCCAAAGGCGTTGAAGCCACAACAATCAACGAAATTGTTAAGGAAGCCCAAGTTGCCAAAGGCACGTTCTATCACTACTTCTCATCCAAGAACGACATGCTGGTTGCGTTGGGTGAACGGTACACGGCTGACTTTCTAGCGCGCCTCCAGAAAGCCCTGGATGCCTGCCCAGACCACGATTGGCTGCAGCGATTGAGAACATGGATTGAAGTCAGCGTCGACGTGTATGCACAAACATACCGAACGCACGACATCGTCTACACCAACCATCACCATCATGATCGTTCTAACCAAGCCAGGAACGCCCTTCTTGATCAACTGCTAGACATCATTGAAGGTGGACAATTGGCGGGCACCTGGCGAGTGGAGCAACCAAGGGTAGTGGCTCTGGTTATTTATTCAGGGGTGCATGGCGCCACAGACGATATCATTGCAGCCAAGGCTAACGACCGTGCACGCTTTGCACACCAAGTTGCAGATGCTTGTCTGCGTATGCTGCCCCCTCCGGAAAAGACAGCCAGATAAACTTTTTATCGCGGATCTCAGCGCCTATGATTAACGCCTTTGCCGTATCCAACTATCGCAGTCTGAAAAACGTTGTCTCCCCCCTAACAGGTCTCAATGTGGTTACCGGACCCAATGGGTGTGGAAAATCCAACCTATATAAATCGCTGCGGCTACTGGCAGAGACAGCTAAAGGCAATTTGATCTCATCGATTGCCCAGGAAGGCGGGCTTGATTACACCTTCTGGGCTGGCCCGGAAAAACTCACCAAAAGCATGAAAGATGGCACTGCGCCCATAGAAGGCTCCGCCAAGAGAAACAATCCCCGGCTTAGGCTGGGATTTGTGGGTGAAGACTTTGGTTACGCCATTTCGCTGGGAATGCCCGCGCCGCAGGGGTTTGCGGGCTACGGGGACCCTTCCATGTTTCAGTTCGACCCCGAGATAAAGCGCGAGTGTATCTGGGCTGGCGACGTCTGCCGCCCCAGCAGTTGCCTGATCGACCGAGTCGGACCAGTGGTGAAAGTGCGTGTTGGCCGCAAATGGCAGGTTTACGACGCCCATCTCAATAGCTACGAAAGCATTTTGAACGAAATCAGTGACCCGATCGCCGTGCCTGAGGTTCATGCGGTCCGGCAAGCCATTCGTAGTTGGCGCTTCTATGACCAGTTCCGAACCGATTCGCAATCTATTATCCGCACACCCCAGATTGGTACTCGCACCCCGGTGCTGGATCACGATGGCCACAGCCTAGTGGCCGCATTACGAACCATCCACGAGATTGGCGACAGAGAAGCGTTGTACGAGGCGATTGAAGACGCCTTTCCCGGTGCAACCATCAACTTTGCAGCCGACGCCGGTAATCGCTTCCTATTACAATTTCTTCAGGATGGGCTGCTGCGCCCGTTAAACCAGTCGGAATTATCCGACGGAACGCTTCGCTATCTACTGCTGGTGGCGGCGCTGCTTACCCCTCGTCCGCCCTCCCTATTAGTGTTAAACGAACCGGAAACCAGTTTGCATCCGGATCTGCTGCCTGCCCTAGGACGCCTGATTATTCGCGCATCGCAGGAAACCCAAGTGTGGGTGGTCTCCCACGCGCCACGCTTGGTGGCCACTTTGGAAAAAGAGGCTGCCTGTAACGCGATTGCTCTGAATAAAGAATTTGGCGAAACCGTTATCCTAGGCCAGGGATGGTTGGACGAACCGCCCTGGCATTGGATGGATTAAACAAGAGAAACGGCGCGATAAGCGGCCTAGCAGTTGGGCAGCGTAATCCCCCCTTTCAAGTAAGGCGCAACGCGGCCTTTGATAATCACGCGGTCGCCTTCTATCTCGCAGCTCAGCGCACCTTTGCGGGCTCCACCCTGGCGTGCAGTAAGCTGCCGTTTACCCAGTTTTTTCGCCCAGTAAGGCGCAAGCGAAGTATGCGCCGAGCCAGTAACGGGGTCTTCTTCCACACCGACTTTGGGGCCGAACCAACGGGAGACAAAGTCTACATCGCTGCCTTTCGCAGTAACGACAATGCCGCGCCCTGGAAGGTGCTTCAATTGCTGCATATCCGGCGTTAGCGATTCAATCAACTGCGCATCGTTAACCACTACCACGATATCGTCAGATCTCAGCAACTCTTCGATCTGACGAAGCCCTAGCGCTGCCTTTACCTCAGCTTCCATCGCCAAGGGTTCGACTACCTTTGCGGGAAAATCCATCGCCAGTTCGTCGCCGTCACGCTGCACTAAAAGCTGCCCACTGCGGGCCTCGAACTGCAGTGTTTCAGCGCTATCGCCCAGCACATTAAAGATCACCCACGCCGCCGCCAGCGTGGCATGACCACACAAATCCACTTCCACTGAAGGGGTAAACCAGCGCAGGTGATAGCCAGACTCGGTCGGCACAAAGAAGGCGGTTTCAGAGAGGTTGTTCTCCGTGGCGATTGCCTGCAACAACGCATCATCCAACCACGTTTCCAGCGGGCAAACCGCCGCAGGGTTGCCTTCAAACGGCTTAGAGGCAAACGCATCTACCTGGTAAAGATCAATATTCATTACAGCCAGCCTTTTCTAACATTAGGGGTCATTTAAGAGATCGCATTAAAGCCTGCCCACGATAATACCAAGCCTTGATTGACGGAGTACGTCTAAGCAGATGTAACAACTGCTCGAACTCTATGCCACGCTGGGAGCTGGCCCGATACCAAAACGCCCCGAACCAAGTCGGGGCATTTTGCGATTGCTGGGATATAGACGAAATCACATCACCAGCGATAGCTCACTTTCGCGCTGATTTCACGCCCCGGATTATAGTAATCAGCCGTGCTTGAACCAACCACGTGTTGCTCGTCGAGCAAGTTACTAACATTAACGGCTAGGTCAGCGTCTTTGGTGAGCTGGTAGCTGAAGGCCGCGTCGAAGAGCGTTGCTGCACTGCTCTTTGACGTATTGGCTGTATCAAAGTAGTAGGAGCCAACATAACGGGCGCCGAGGCCAACACTCATATCCTGGCGTGGCAAGGTATAGTAGCCCCACAGTGACGCCGTATGTTTAGGTGCCGCGGTGAACTCGTTACCTTCTCTGGAGGCGTTGCTGTCGCGCACCACTTCCGACTCCATATAGGAGTAACCACCGGCTACGCTAAAGCTATCGGTCAACTCAGCCTTGGCTTCCAAATCAAGCCCCCGTACGCGGGACTCACCCACGGTTTCCCGCTCGATAACGCCATTGTCCTGTACAACCGAGATGGTGACGTCATCCCTGGTCAGATCATAGATGGCCGCCGAAAACAGCGCATTCGTACCAAAGGGAGAATATTTCGCACCAATTTCGTACTGCTCGCCCCGTTCGGGATCGACGCCAATCGTGGGCGGTGCGACCGACTCCACCATGCTGACATAGGTAGAAATTTCGTCGGTGACGCGATAAGTCAGAGCACCGCGAAAGGAGGTTTCCGAGTAGTCGTCGGAATCGGTGTCACCGGCCATGTTGGTGCTGGTGATATCCAGAGAGTCATTGCGCACGCCCGCTGTCACGATGAAGCGGTCATAGAAGGACAAATTCTGTGTCAGGAAAACCGACTCGGTGGTGAAGTCCTGCTTGTTGCGGCTATAGACATTCAGGCTACTTGGGGCACCGCTAAAGGCGGGATTTGCGATATCAATGGAGGTCGCATCGCCGTAAAACGAACGGTCTTCGGTTGAGGCATCACGATACTCGATACCCACGAGCGTGCTGCTATCGACCTGATCAAAGCGGGCGTCGTATTGCAGGATAGCGTTGCCGATCAACTCCTGGGCTTCGTTGTCGGTACCAAAGTAGTCGCGATCTACCACGCTGCCAACGCGCGACGCAGAGTCAGTGATATAAACGTAACCGAAGTCGTCGGTCAGGTCGCTGTAGCGTAGATTCCCCCGCAGCGTCAGCCCGTTGTTGAAATCATGAGTGAACTGCCCGGTGAGACTGGTACGCTCGACGTCATGATAGTTAAAGCCGGGCTCGCCAAAGAACTCGCTGCGGTCGTACTCCCGATCAAGCGGATAACCGCCGCTATTAGGGGTGTCGTCACGTTTCAGGTAATCGAAGATAACGCTTGCCGAAGTGTACGCCGTCGGCTCCCAGGTCAGGCCTCCCATCAGGAAACCATTGTTATCTTTGGAGTTATCGTATTCGCGATCGCTGTCCCGGATGGTGCCGGTAAAGCGGTAGGCCACTGTCTCGTCAGCGTTCAGCGTGTCACCCACATCAACACCGGCCTCTTTTGCATCAAATGAACCGTAGGAGAGATAGCCCTCTCCAAAACGCTCAAAGCGTGGCCGTTTGCTCACGAAGTTGACCGAACCGCCCGGATCCGCCGGGCCAAACAGGGTGGAGTTGGCGCCACGCAACACCTCAACGCGCTCGTAGGCATAGGGTTCCTCACGAACACCGCGCATTGAGCCTAGCGTCAGTCCATCACGGTAGGTGGTCGCCTGGAATCCGCGAATTTTAAAGTAGTCGTTACGATCATCGGTGCCGTAATAATCGGTGAGAACGCCTGGCGTATATTGCAGCACTTCCTCGGTAGTAGAAGCGTTACGCTGCTCGATCTCCTTCTCAGTGACGACCGACACGGAGGCGGGGGTATCGAGGATACTGGTAGCCACCTTACCGCCGACCCATAGCTCCTGAGCCACTATCGAATTGGCATCATCATCAGCGTAGGCCTGGGCGTTGACGATAATAGGAGCAAGGCGATAGCCCTCATTATCGTCAACGCCTTCGCCTGTCTCCTGCGCATTCCCGATCATGGGAATAGTCACCAGCGTCGTGCCGCACAGAATGGCGGTAGTGGCCTGCTGCCACCGTAACCAATTTGCGTTGTGCCGGGCTGTGCTACGGCTATCAATCATGTTGAAGACCCCTTGAAATACATAAACCTACCCTGCTCGCTTCGTGGTTTTCTTTTGAAAGGCCGGGAGAGTATCCAAAGGGGGTAGCACGGAGTCAATAGTGCTAATGCCAATCATAATCATTTATTTTAAAAGCTGGCCATATTGACAACCCGCCAGCAACACATGTTCACGAAATAAAAAAGCCCCATGTTTTGGACAACACGGGGCTTTTGGCAAGTGCGTACGTACCTTCTGGCTCAGTTTTCCTCGACAGCGGCACGCCCTTTGATGATAGAGCGGGCAAGCATCAGGTACGCTACCGAGCCACAGGCAGCCATGGCCAGGATGACCGCTTCAAGCGTATGCGGCAACATGGCAGACAGTGCGCTCAGCAGCCCGGCAACACCGAACTGGGCCGCACCCAGAAGCGCTGCAGCCGTTCCGCCACTGGTGGGAAAGTACTCCAAAAAGCAGGCCTGAATATTCGGCGAGATCGCCCCTACCGCACCGATGGTCAGCATCATGGCGGGCAAGAAAGCGTACAGCGGCCACTCCATAAAAGCCGCCATCACCAACAACAGTATGCCAACACCCTGACAGCCCGTTGCCAGCTGCAGGATACGCAGTGACGATAGCCTGGAAAGCAACACGCGATTGAGAATATTGAAGATAAGCATCGCGACAATATTCGCCGCAAACAGCATCGAAAAGCTTGAAGGCGACTGGCCGAAATGCCCCTGATAGATAAATGATGCATAGGTGATAAACATCATCAGAGTAGAAAATGAGGCAGCCTGCCAAACGATGAACGGCAGGGCTGGCTTTGTCGACAGTACCAGTTTGTAACGCGCCAGCAGGCTCATCTTAGGGCTTTTCGCTCGAGACACCTTACCCGTACCGGTAAAAAGCACCCGCACCAACAACGGCACCAGCAGCACCGCGTATATCGCCAAAGCGAAAAAGATATAGTGCCAGGAACCCAGCGCCAGAATCGCGCTGCCCACGCTCGGCGCAATGCCAGGCGCCAACACCATGATAAAGCCCATCATCGAAAACAGTTTCGCGGCGTCGCGGCCAGCCACCCGGTCGCGCACCAACGCCGGCACAGATACCAGAGTAAAGCCAGCACCAAGGGCCTGAACAGCTCGCCCGACGAGCAGCGTGTTCAAAGAATCCGCCATACCAATGACAATGCTTGAGAGCGCAAAAATCGCCAGCCCGCTCATCAACACCCGCTGGCGCCCGAAGCGGTCTGAAAGCGCACCGCCGATTAACTGACCAAACGCCATCGCGAATACATACACTGAAACGCTCAGCGACACCGCCTGCTGAGAAACTCCCAGCGATTCGCCAATAACCGGAAAAGCCGGCAGGTACGTATCCATGGAAAACGGGCCCAGCATCATGGTCAATGCCAAGCTCAGCACCACAATGAACGGCGTTTTAGATTGGGTCATAGAAGCTCGCGGTAAAGGGGCGTAATGATGGACAACACCCACAATATGATACCGACAGTTGCTATCAAGGCAATCGAATAGGTAGGTGGCTTGCTAATGGGGCTTTGGAGCAAAGTTTTGAGAGCAGGGGTTTGAGAGCAGGGGTTTGAGAGTAAGGTTATGAGAGTAAGTGGACAGCGCCCAACCAACAACAGGTATGATTGCATAGCGCATTTAATACCAACGAGGAGAGCCGAATGCCCGCCTACATCGTACTAACCCGTGAACACACTCACGACAACGAAGAAATGAAGCGCTACAGCGAAAAGGCCAAAGCCGCCCGCGAAGGCCACGACCCACAGCCGCTCGCCTTTTATGGTGATTTTGAGGTGCTAGAAGGAAGCGCCATGGAAGGTGCGGTGATTCTACGCTTCCCCGACATGGCCGCCGCCCGTGCCTGGTACGAAAGCCCCGCCTATCAGGAAGCCCGCAAACACCGTTTCCAAGGTGCCGACTATCGCGTTTTTCTAGTGGATGGAATAGCAGAGGCTTAATGGTCAAAGCCCCTGCGTTCATCGGCGGGGGATACAGCTATCGCAACAAGATGAAATGTTCGATCAGCCGAATCATCAACGTTTTCTGATCCGGTAGGCTTTCCGCCACCAATAGAGCCAGGGCCACTAGGGTATTGTCATTAATCAGCTGCTCTACTGGCTTTGCCAGCAACGCGGCGTTGCGGCGCAGGTACCACAAGAATAGAAACGAGCCGCAGCGTTTGTTGCCATCGGCTAGAGGGTGAGGGTCTGTTTCAACTCACCGATGGCCTGAAGTGCCTCTTCCAACCCTAAAGGCTGCATACCCGGCTGTTTGATGCCCACTTCCGCCAACTGCTGCTCATCGTAGCCCTGTAGCAAACTCCAGGAGCGGGCGTAATCGCTAATCACACGGGCAACCGCTTCGCCTTCGGTTGAAACCAAGCCTTGATTGGTCAGGGTTCGGCTGAGCAAACTCACCGCCTGCTCAAACTCTATGCCACGCTCAGTTAGGCGGCGTTGATTTAAGGTATAGCCTTGTACCAAATGTTCTTTTAATACTTGAGTTGCCCACTTTCGGAAATGAGTGGCACGCTTCGAACTAACCCGATAACCAACAGAAATAATGGCATCAAGGTTGTAGTGTTTGGTGCGGTATCGCTGCCCATGCTCAGCCACATGTTCCAAAATGGAACATGTGCTGTCTTCACTCAGCTCTCCACTCTTATAAATATTACTTAAATGTTTGGTGATTGCAGGGCGCTTGGTGTTAAACAGTTCTGCCATCTGTGCCTGGCTTAACCAAACGGTCTCTTGCTCCAGCGTTACCTCAAGGTGTGATTGCCCATCTTCGCTGGTGAATATCTGTATTTGCTGATCATTCATGAGTGCTGCCTCCCAGGCTTACATCAAACGCTTTATGTCTTTAAAACAAGCACCTCCCAAGCAAGCAGCACTCAATACGGCAGTAGTCACCTTTCCATACTAAAAGAGAGATTCAAGCGCGCCCGCAGTCAGAGATTAAGTAAACCCTACCATAAAAACTGTTCATTTATACAGCAAAATATCACCATGATTCTGCCAAGCAAAATTAGACGCTTCAACGCACAAAAAACATCACCACCAGCACCATGGTCAGCAGTAGCAGGTATACCCTGGCATGAATACGGTCAGGGATACGCCCGATCCAGATCGACGCCAGTCGAATACCGAGCCATGAGCCCACGGCGAGTACCAGCAAGGCGCGTAGATCCACATAACCGGCATACCAGTCCCCCAGCGCGGAGTGATTTGACGACAGCAACACATACGTCGCGGTACCACTTACCGCCATGGGCAACGATAACGGATTGGCCATGGCAGTGGCTGCCGTCATGCTCGCGCCTCTCCGGCGCATAAGCGGAACGGTCATCACACTGCCACCAACACCCAACAAGGCGGCCACCGCACCAATCAATGTCCCTGTCATCGCCGTTACCCCACGCCCCATAGGACGCACATCGCTCCCCGCCTGATGCAGAAAACCGGGCCGCAGAACGGCATCCATAATCGTAAGCCCCAAATAGCCGATAAACGCCCAGCGCACCCACTCGCCACTTAACGACACGGCTGCCGCCGCGCCCAGCACAGCCCCAATGGCGATATAGCCCACCAACGGACGCACCAGATGCCACGGCACAGTCTGCAGTTGATGGTGACGCCATGTAGACAGTGAAGCAGCAAAGACCATCAACGCCGTCGAGGTAGCCACCGCGATATGCATAGCCGCCTGACCGATGCCACTATCCAGCCCATGGACGGCCATCAGCAGGGTATACAGCAAAGGAACCACCACAAACCCACCGCCGAAACCGAACAACACGGTGGTCACTCCGGCCAACCCGCCACAAAGAAGCAATACGCTATACACCGGCACTCTCCTGATGAAACGAAACAGCAGGCACTATATGCTGGCGAGGATTGGCCGACATTCGTCATTCGGACAACCATCAACGCGTTTCAGCCAGGTTCACGCTAATGCTCAATACGCCTCTTTCAGATGTGGATCATGTGGCACGGCCCATAGTGGCCATCGGTACTGATTACCGCCCCGGCACCCTCCTCGATTTTCATACCCATCGGCGTGCCCAGTTTCTCTATGGCATGAGCGGCGTGATGGAAGTCAATACGGATGACGGCACCTGGATGGTGCCACCCTACAGCGGCGTCTGGCTGCCTGCGGGCAAGCGCCATCAGGTGCGTATGAATGGAGTGAGCACCCGAAGCCTGTATATCGAGCCCCACGTCGCGCCATGCGCTTCGCCCAACTGCGAGGTGCTGGTCGTAACGCCTCTCCTGCACCACCTACTGCTGGCTTCCGCCCACATCCCCGCGCGCTATGACGAAAACGGCCGCGATGGTGCCCTGGCGCAACTACTTCTATACGAACTGGAGCAGGCTCAGGCCTTGCCGCTGTTTGCGCCCCTGCCCCACGATATTCCACTCGCCAACCTGTGCAGAGCGTTTCTCGGCCAACCAAACATTCACACGCTGCCTGATGAATGGGCCCGGCAGTTACATTGCAGTCAGCGCACCTTCAACCGCCTGTTCCGTCAACAAACCGGGCTCTCCTTTGGCGTATGGCGCCAACAGGCCTGCCTGATGGCGGCTATTCCCAGGCTGCTCTCCGGCAGTTCCGTTACCCAAACCGCGCTGGAACTCGGCTACGACAGCCCGGCCGCTTTCTCCAGCATGTTTCGCAAGGTGCTCGGCCAATCTCCCAGCGCTTTCGTCCGGGAGGCGTTAAAAGAGGACGGCGCCTTAAAATGATATATTCGGATCACAAATTGAGCCGAATAGGCTTTTTATTCGGCTCAAGGATGAAATAGCCCTGCGCTGCTTATTCCTGTTAAGCTGTTAATGTCGTTAAGCCAGTCATGAAGTACCGATATATGGATTCAAAAAAGTCAGACCACTAAGCCGCAGCAACTTTGTTTTCTCGTTGTTGCGGCCGCCTGCTTAAACCACTTCCTTACATGTAGGCCGCCGCCAAATCATCTTGTTTGCGCGGAGATTTTATCGTGCCTATTAAACATCCTCGGCTGTGGACTTACAGCCTGCCGGTAGCGCTGGTTCTGCTGGCTCCCTTCAATATTCTCGCGTCGCTCGGCATGGACATTTACCTGCCGATTGTGCCCGCCATGCCAGCGATTCTCGGCACAACGCCCGAGGTAGTTCAGCTAACGCTTACTCTCTACATGATTATGCTTGGCGTCGGTCAGATTATATTCGGGCCGCTTTCAGACCGCGTTGGTCGGCGCCCGATACTAATTGGCGGGGTATTCGTATTCGCTGTAACTTCATTGGCACTCGCGGTTACCACGTCAGCTTGGCTTTTCGTTTTCCTACGACTAGTACAGGCTGCTGGGGCGGCTGCGATGCTAGTGGCCGTTTTCGCAACGGTGCGCGACGTTTATGCAGATACCCCCGAAAGTGCGGTCATCTACAGCTTAATGAACGCGATGTTGGCTTTCGTTCCCGCGTTTGGGCCAATTGCAGGCGCCCTAATTGCGCGTTATTTCGGCTGGGAAGGCATATTTCTTGCCCTTTGTTTCTCTGCACTCATAGCGCTCCCCTTCGTATTACCAAAATGGCATGAGACACGACAAAGCAGAGAACACTCCAGCAGAGCCGATTTTAGCGTAGTGCTTAGAAGCCCTTACTTCTGGGTTTATACGCTAGCTTTTGGCACTGCGATGGGCTCGTTTTTTGTGTTTTTCTCTACTGCGCCTCGGGTACTCATCGAAGGAGCTGGCTTATCCGAAATGGGTTTTAGCGTTGCCTTTGCCACGGTAGCAGTCGTGATGATTGCCACAACGCGCTTCGCCAAGCGCTTCGTGACACGCTGGGGAATCTCTGGCTGTGTGACTCGTGGCATGCTAATGCTGCTTTTTAGTGCGGGCTTGCTTGGGGTGGGCGAGATCTTCCTGACACCCAGCATCTGGTCTTTCGTGTTACCCATGTGGCTGGTTGCGGTCGGTATGTAAGCGTCCATTCCGCGACGTTCTGCCACCCCGCTAAAAT
>NZ_JABUZE010000070.1:0-2365 GCF_014897805.1 Halomonas sp. 3F2F | reverse complement strand
AATATTATCTGCGTCTGTGTGTCCGGGAAACTATAACCACTTCACACCTCTGTCTCGCAGGGCTTGAAATGCACTATCCAGTCGATCCAGATCTGTCACTCTGGGCCATGTCTTTTCAGCTTCATGTTTCTTCTTAAACTCGCTGTTGACTGACTCACGCAACATATCTTCATCTGCCTCCTCTTCAAGCAGGTCAGAAATTTCTTCCTGAATGTCTTCTCGTGCATGAAACCCACCCCAGACAAGCGTCTTAACAATGTCTAAAGTATATTGATCCACTTTATTCATACTCTTTTCCTTAGTTGCCTGAAGATTGCTGTTACACAATTACGGCATATAAACGCACTGGAATGTGGCTGGCTCAATCCTGAATATTGACCTAAATGCCTTTACGCTTGATGGCTGCTAGAAACTCGTACAGAGAGGCGTTATCAAAGGCGTTCATGGCGAAATTGAGTTTGAAATAATCGCCGTCACTTAGCGCAAACGTCAGCCGGGAGGCGGCGTTGCTTTGAGCGTCGCCCTGAAATGCCCTTCATGATGAGCTGATTACCTCTCAGGGAAAGCTGGTAGGACGACAGCGCTGTCAGCAGCCACTTCACATAGATGTAAAACAGGCCACCCAGTAACAGCAGTCCGCCACAGCGCTTGGTTAGATTACGATGCAGCAATCCTGCTAATCGTGCCAAGAGAAACGGCTACCAGTTTTTCCTCACCATCTGCTTGAGCGAAGACCTTACACTCACAGGTCGCTTGCCGTTTTCCAGAATATAAGACCGTTGACCTAGCGATCAATTTATCGCCGATCGCGGGTCTAACATAGTTTACTTTGTACTCTGACGTGACACAGCCTCCTAACACTGACGCTCCGGCAAAGGTAATACAATTATCCGCCAAGTAGCTAACGACACCACCATGCGCAAAACCATTGTTTTGCTTGAGATCATCTCTAATCTCAAGGCTCAATTCAGCACTTCCGGCAGCAAACGCTTCTAGCTTTGCTCCCAATAGTAAGCTGAAAGATTGCTGTGACAGTATCTCTCTTCCTTTCTCTAACATATCACTCAATGTTCAGCTCCTTGCCCTACTCTGGAGATCTAACAACTATTAGACAGCGTTTCTATCTCTGCTTCATGAACGCCACAGCCAGACCCGATGAGACAAACGTAACGCCTGCTCCAATATTTAACCCAGAAACCAATTTGGGTTTGTTTCTCAGCCATTCCGATAACCTAGATGAAAACACGCCCATAAGGCTGAAACCTAGCGCTGTTAAAGCCGCAAACCAAACCCCATAGCCAATCATTTGCCAGGTCACAGAGCCCAGATTAGGATTTACGAACTGAGGTACAAACGCGAGCACAAACATACCCGGCTTAGGGTTGAGTGCCGCTGAAAGGAAGCCCGTTGAGAATATAGTTTTTAAAGACTGTTTTTTTGCAGGCTCTAAAGAAAATAGATTTCGAGACCGAAGGACTTTAACGCCTAACCAAATGAGATAGCCCGCACCAATAATCTTGACCACATAGAACGCCAGCTCAGACGTTTGAATTAAAAGAGTCAGCCCAAATGTCGCCGCTAGCACGTGGAATAGAATTCCCATTCCAGACGATAAACCGGAAACAGTTGCGGCCAATCTACCCTGGCTTAAACCTCGTCCTATCGCCAGCATGTTATCTGGCCCGGGGGAAATCACTAACAGCAAACATGCCAGTGTATATGTAGCCAACACCTCTAATGGAAACATGTCATCTCCTTCTACCTGTAACCGAACGTCATCGCCAGCGGGACTTCCTGCTCAGGTGGTGAAACGTCAGCCGTGAGGCAGCTTTACTTTTGCCTTGAAGCAAGCTTTTGCATGGAGTAGCGCAAGCTTACGAGTATCTTAACGGGTTGCATGAGATGCAAGGTACACACGATCTCTACCGTCTTGCTTGGCTTTGTACATAGCCTCATCAGCACGAGCCAATAAGCTTTCGGGAGACTCTCCATTTTCCAACATGGCGACCCCAACACTTATGCTTAGCGTAGTAGACTCTCCGCTGCCAAAATCGACCGGCGAAACCGCTAAACGCTTTCTCAGATTATTGCCCAATTTCTGGCTGGCTTCCAAGTTTGCACCGGGTAGGAAAAAGACAAATTCTTCCCCTCCTATACGGCCACAAAAATCAGTTTTGCGCCCTACCTCCGGTGCTAAACGAGCAAATTCAGTCAATGCTAAATCACCTGCAGCATGCCCCCATTTATCATTAATCTTTTTAAAATAATCAATATCTATCGAAAGAACACTGAAACTATTACCAAACCGTGATGCTTGGTTTACTAAGTGGCTATTCAAAATTTATCGTGCGCTCAGACCCGTAGC
>NZ_JABUZE010000069.1:0-3710 GCF_014897805.1 Halomonas sp. 3F2F | reverse complement strand
TGACGTGAAGTAGGTCAACTACGTCGTAGGATGAACGCTTACTTCGCAACGCTTGGTTTGGAGGTCATATTTATGACATTGTCCGGATCGTTAACCCCACAAAAAAGCAAGGCATTGCTTATAAAACGGCTTCTTTTGTACTAAATCATGTTTTAACTAAACTAGGCCATCATCGAAATAAAGGTGTTTGTTATCCTTCTTGTGAAGCAGAAACTAATGTATTTTGAGCAATAGGTGATTTCTTCGGTTATGATAATTGTGCAATTGATACTTATGGGTCAGTCTCTTAGAATTTTGAGGCGAGGCTATGAGTTAAATAATACGAGGTGTTCGATTTTTTATGAAATATTTTAAATTTTTAATATATTTTTTTATGTTAATGGTGCTGGCTGTAGGGTTGCTGATGTTAGCTTATGCCTTGTTTATGAAATATAGCAGTACCGGCACGGGTTGCAATAATCTTTCGTATGAGGAAATTAAAAGTACTATTGATGGTTTTCATAATGATTTTCCACAAGTTTTTACAATGAGTGGGTTCCGTATGCAAGAAGGTTTCGAGTATATTGACGGAGACTCAGGAGATTTGATATTACAAAGTTTTGAGACGGACTCAGGATATTATCGAGCTGAAATCACATGTGACGGAGGTATTGATATAGACCCATGGTATAATGAAAGATAATTCTGGCTTTAATAAAGAATCTCCATAATTTGGGGTTGATGTTTTTAATATCAAACAATGTGCCGCCGTGGGTGTCATGGGCGTTGTTTAAGGGTTTGATCATCACGCTCTTGGCGTAGTTGACGCACTCGCACCCATTTATCCATGCTCGAATATCCGGCATTCATGGCTTCAGCCACTTCTCGATCAGTGTAATACTGATCGACTACCCGCTGTGCTGCTGCGAGAAAGCTGAGCTGTTTAAAAGTAGAGCCGCTTGAAAAAAGGAGAGTGCTAATGAAAAAAAGTGTTGAACATACGGAGCAGTTGGCCGCTGTAAATCAGAAAGTCGTTAGCGGTAGGGAAGTTCTTCCTTCGGTTCATCTCAAAGATGGCAGTAAGGTTCAGACGGGAACGGTTGCAACGATGCTATATAACATTAATCTTTATAACGCTGGCGAGCGAGGCCAAGTAGAAAAAGAGCTTGAACTTGCCGTTCCAACGCTTGTGAAGGTTGGTCTGTTTGACCTTTTTCCTATTGAGGACTGGATAGCGGGTGATAATCCCGGTCGAGTGCCGACTACCGCAGGCTGCCTGCAAGCATAAATCGCCTGCGCGGCTCAGATGAATGTCCAGGCCAATACCCTCGTAATCTTATTTCCCTGCTTCATCTCTATTTCCCGTATATCAACTGCACCAAGCTTACCAATCAACTTCTTGGCAGGTTTAACATTGTCTGCTTTGGAAACCAAGCTAGTAAACCAGCGGCATTGAGTTGAATACACCTTGCTTTCTCTTATGAGCTTTTTAAGAAACAGCTGTTCGCCTCCCTTACACCAAAGCTCTGCTCCCAATCCGCCAAAATTTAGGGTGGTGGATTGGTTTTTTACCTTTTGCTCACCGCGACTACGAGCGAGATTCTTGAGTTTAAGCCGGCTACCTTTAAGTGCTTCATCAAGCGAGGCATGGAAGGGTGGGTTGCATACGCTGACGTCAAAGAATTCACCAGTTTGAATGATTCCATCAAAAATGTGGTTTTTGTCGTGCTGTGTGCGCAGCGTGAAGCGTTCTTTGAGTGTGGGGTTGTTGGCGATAATCGTGGCTACATTCTCAAGCGACTGAGGATTAATGTCGCTACCAACACACTGCCAGCCGTAAATTTGGCAAGCCAGTATTGGGTAGATTCCATTTGCTCCAGTCCCTATGTCGAGCAGCTTGATACTGCGCTGTTCTAGCTCAGGCCCAATCTCCAGCAAGTCAGCCATGTAATGGATATAGTCAGCTCTGCCTGGGATTGGCGGGCAAAGCGCGCCCTCTGGAATATCCCAATCGACAATGTTGTAGTACCGGTTTAATAACGCAGCGTTGAGCGTTTTTACTGCCAATGGGTCTGCGAAATCAATGGAAAGGTCGCCATGCGCGTTCGGTTTTACATGGGAGGCTAGTGCTGGGTGGCCTGTTACGAGAGCCGGGAAGTCATAGCCTTGGTTGTGTCGATTCCTCGGGTGCAGGCCTTTGCGAACAGGCCTAGTTTGGCTTTTTTCACTTCGATGGGGGATGCTCACAGTAATACGCCCGAGGCTTAGAGTTCGATAATAGGGTGGGTCTGGCCTAGCCAGTGATTATAATCTTAATGGCTTTGACGTGCATGCTCGGCAGTTCGAGGGTAGCGACTCCCCGCTATTTTTCCCCTCGTACCACTTCATACAGTTCTGTACTAACTGGAAGACTCAATGAACCCTGTTATTCAAGAAGAAATATCCGGCTGTGGGATTGCTGCATGCGCCGCGCTTGCGGGCATTACCTACGTGCAGGCCAAAGCGACAGCTAATGCTTTGGGTATTTATGCCGAAGACACAGCGCTTTGGTCAGATACCGAATATGTCCGTAGGCTATTGTGTGCTTTGGGTATCACGGCTGCGCCAACAGAGACGCCATTCGACACCTGGGCGACTCTTCCAGATAAGGCACTATTGGCGATCAAGTGGCGCACGGAGCAAGGCAGGCCATTCTGGCATTGGGTGGTATTTGTTAGAACTGAGTGGGATGCTGTCGTTCTGGATTCCAAGAAAGCCTTGAAAACCAATATCCGTCGAGACTTTGGGCGTATCAAACCCAAGTGGTTCATTCGTGTAGATTAAGATGTAAGGGCTACTATTGAGGGCTATTTGAAGAGCTATTTTAAGGACTATTTTAAGGACTATTTTAAGGACTATTTTAAGGGCTATTTTAAGGAACCAGCGTTTGGTTCTTATCGGGCTCTGGCTTTTTGCTCTGCCTGATCGAGAAGTACAGGGCCGCTACCTGATTTAGCCAGTTTGTCGTCGGGGTTATAGAGCGGGCAACTAGTCATGCTCAGGCAACCACAGCCTATACATCCCGCTAGGTTATCGCGCAGTTTTTGCAGGTAAGCAATTCGGCCATCAAGCATCTGCTGCCAGTTTTTTGAAAGCAGCTGCCAGTCTTCAACTGTTGGCGTGCGGTTATTCGGTAATGATTCAAAGGCCTGCTTTATTTCCTCCAGGCTGACGCCAACTCTCTGTGCTGCTTTTATCACCGAAATTCGCCTTAGTACTTCTGGTTTATAACGCCGCTGATTGCCCGCATTACGCCAGCTGTGGATCAGCCCTTGCTGCTCGTAAAAGTGCAAGGTGCTTACTTTAATGCCGCAGCGCTTGGCAACCTTGCCAACACTCCAAATTGCTTCTGCCATTACTCACCTCATATTTTTTTGCCATTTTTTCCACAAACCACTTTACCTCAACTTAAGTTGAGGTTTTACCCTGGCATCTCACTTAACGCAAGGAGTCTCTTATGTACTTAGAACACGTTAATCTGGTGGTTACTGATATGGATGCCATGCTGGATTTTTACCGGGCAGTTTTTCCACACTGGCGGGTGCGGGATGAAGGCCATGGCGAGTGGTATGGCAAACCGCGTAAATGGGTGCACTTTGGTGACGATGAAAATTACTTGGCGTTAAGCGATCACGGCGAAGGGAAGAACCGGTGATTTTCAACCCAGTTGTCCAAATGGCTGCGCTTAAGCA
>NZ_JABUZE010000068.1:0-10500 GCF_014897805.1 Halomonas sp. 3F2F | reverse complement strand
GTGGCTCTCAGCACGAGCCGCCTCAGGGCGAGATGGAAGAAGCGCTGGCGGAAATCTGGTCAGATATACTTGGCGTCGAACGGGTGGGCCGACACGACAATTTTTTTGGGCTGGGAGGGCATTCGCTGCTGGCTCTGAAAGTGCTGGAGCAAATGCGACATCTGGGACTGACTACGCAGGTGCGAACCCTGTTTCAGTTCCCGGAATTGGCAGCATTTGCCCAGGCCATTGCACATAAGCCATTGCGGGAGGAAATCGTCATCCCGCCCAATCGGATCCCCTGTGGGTGCCAGGCTATTGAGCCAGAGATGTTGACCTTGATTGAACTCAACACCGAGGAGATCAGTACGATTGAAGCAGCAGTGCCGAGTGGTGCTGCTAACATCCAGGATATTTACCCTCTGGTACCACTGCAGGAAGGGATTCTTTTTCACCATCGGTTGCAGCAAAAAGGTGATGCCTACGTCACTCCTCGCTTGCTAGGTTTCGATAGTCGAGAACGGCTGGAAGCATTTATTGCCGGTTTTAACCAGCTTATTGCCCGACACGATATTCTGCGTACTGCCGTACTCTGGGAAGGGCTCCGAGAGCCGGTGCAGGTGGTTTCCCGGCATGCCGTGCTGGAAATCGAATGGTCGGTGGTGCCGGATGAGTCAACTGGCCTTGTAGCCGAATGGTTATACACCCAGGTGGATCCTGAGTATCGTCGCCTCGATGTTCGCCAGGCACCTTTGTTACGGGCGGTGGCTGCATACGATGCCGAGCAAGAGCGCTGGTTGCTACAGTTACCCAGTCACCACCTAGTGATGGATCACACCACCCTTGAGCTCCTAGTCGAAGAGATCGTCCTGATCCAACAAGGGCGTGAGGACGCGTTGCCCAAGCCGCTTCCATTCCGCAATTTTGTAGCGCAGGCCCGGCTGGGTGTAGGTGCAGAAGCGCATGAGAACTTCTTCCGAGAGCAACTGAGTGAAGTAGAGGAACCCACGGCGCCCTTTGGGCTACTGGAAGTGCGCGGCGATGGCAGCGATATCGAAGAAGTGCGCGTTCCTCTTGAATCAGAATTAGCCCGGCAGGTGCGGCGACAGGCGCAGCGCCATGGCGTCAGCACGGCCAGCCTGTTCCACCTAGCCTGGGCCTTGGTGCTGAGTAAAACTACTGGGCGGGACGACGTCGTGTTCGGCACTGTGTTGTTTGGACGTATGCAGGGCATGGAAGGGGCCGAACGAGCGCTGGGGATGTTTATTAATACGTTACCGGTGCGCATCAAAATAGGTTCACAGAAGGTCGATCAGTGCCTGCGCGACACTCATGATGCTTTATCTGAACTACTTCACCACGAGCATGCTAGCCTCGGCCTAGCACAGCGCTGTAGTGGACTGCCTGGGGGGACGCCACTCTTTACCAGTTTGCTGAACTATCGTTACAGCGCACCTCAACAAGATGAAAGTCCCGTTCATACCTGGGAAGGCATGGAAGTACTGGGCGGCCAGGAGCGTACTAACTATCCTATCGGTATAGCGGTAGATGATTTGGGAGAAGGTTTTCAATTGGTGGGGCAGGTGAGCCGTTCGGTCGGTGCTCAGCGGCTATGTGACTACATGCGCGCAGCGGTAGTCGGCATCGTGGAAAGTCTTCACTCGGCGCCAGAGCAATTATTAAGCGAGGTCAGTCTACTAGGAAAAAACGAACGGCAACTGTTGAGTGAGTGGGGAGAAAGCTCACACCCGCATCCCGGTGGTCAGTCAATCCACCAACTGATTGAACGCCAATCCATTAAGACGCCTGAGGCTACGGCACTAATTTTCGCCAAGCAGCGCCTCAGCTACGACGAGCTTAATACCCGTGCCAATTGCTTGGCTCATTATCTGATCGGCTTGGGGGTAAAACCTGAAACTCGGGTGGGTATCGCCATGGAGCGCTCTGTCGAAATGGTGGTGGGACTACTGGGTATTCTCAAAGCGGGTGGCACTTATGTGCCGCTGGATCCAGAGTATCCGGCTGATCGGTTGGCATACATCGTTGACGACAGCGGCATTGAGCTGCTGCTGATCCAACAGTCTCTTCGCGATACGTTACCGATAGTTGAAAGTCTGAACGTCATTGAGCTGGATCAGTTAGACGTTGACCACCATGCATCGACCAATCCAGGTGTGGCGTTGCACGGCGAACATCTCGCTTATGTCATTTACACCTCAGGCTCTACCGGGAAGCCTAAAGGCGCGGCCATCCGCCATGATGCCTTGACCAATTGTATGGTCTGGATGCAGCAAACCTACCAGCTCAATGATAAGGATGCCGTACTGCACAAGGCTCCCTTCGGTTTTGATGTGTCGGTATGGGAGATTTTCTGGCCGCTAAGTGTTGGGGCGCGCCTAGTGGTCGCTCAACCAGGGGATCATCGCGATCCTGAGCGCATCATTGAGCTAATCCGGCGGCACGAAGTTACCACGCTTAATTTTGTGCCTTCAATGTTAAAGGCCTTCCTGGCCTATCCCGATGTTAGAGCCAAAACGCGTCTCAAACATATTATGTGCGGTGGCGAGGCCGTTCCAGCGTCGCTGCAGCAAGATGTAGCTGAATGTCTTGATGGCGCCAACCTGCATGATCTGTATGGCCCCACCGAAACTACTATTCATGTTACCCATTGGTGGTGTCGTGATGAGGCTCAACGCCAAATACCCATTGGACGCCCCATCACCGGCACCCGCGCCTATGTATTAGATGGTGAGCTCAATCTAGTGCCACAGGGTGTGGCGGGTGAGTTGTACCTGGGTGGGGTGAGTCTGGCCCGTGGCTATCTAAATCGAAGTGATTTAACGGCGGAACGTTTTGTTGCTGATCCGTTTACAGCGGGGGAGCGTCTCTACCGCACCGGCGACTTGGTTCGCTGGCGGGAAGATGGCCAGCTCGAGTACTTAGGGCGTCTTGATCACCAAGTTAAGATCCGAGGATTACGCATAGAACTAGGTGAGATCGAAGCGGAGCTGCTATCGCAACCGGAGATTCGTGAGGCGGTGGTAGTCGCCCAGGAAGACCCCGATGTTTCGAGGCTGGTGGCTTATGTGGTTCTCCAAGCCGACATCAAACTCGACACGAGTGCATTACGCGAGCGACTGGGTCAACAGTTGCCCGACTATATGGTGCCGGGAGTAATAGCCACGATCGATGCACTGCCGCTGAATGCTAACGGTAAGGTGGAGCGCAAGGCACTGCCTAAATCTCATTTAGCGGAAACCCGTGAGTACGTATTACCTTCAACGCCAGAAGCTTGGCAGCTTGCCGAGATATGGCAGGAAGTACTGGGTGTTGAACAGGTCGGAGAAACCGACAATTTCTTCGAATTGGGTGGTGACTCTTTGCTAAGTCTAAAAGTAATGGGCCGTGTACAAGCTCTGCAGGAACCTAAGATCAACTTTAAACTGTTCGATCTGATGCGGAAGCCGACTATTGCTGATCTGCTAGGAGTGAGGAACCACACTGAGGTTCTGCCCAAGGGGGCGGTCATGCTCAATGGCGAGTGTCGCGCTCAGCCGCCGCTATTCTGCATTCATGCCGTGATGGGAACGGTTTTTGACTATCAACCGTTGGCTCGGCGCTTGCAGGGAGTATGCACTGTTTACGGTCTGTCTTGCCGAATGTTGACCGACCCAGAGCATAGAGATTTATCACTTGAAACAATGGCTGATGACTATGTGGAGACAATACGTCGTATACAGCCTGAGGGGCCCTATCGGCTATTGGGATGGTCCCTTGGTGGAGCATTGGCGGCGATGATTGCGGCACGCCTTGAAGCGTTGGGGCAAGACGTGAGTCAACTGGCTTTGGTAGACCCTTATATACCTAGCAGTGGCCTGCATAGCAAGGATAGCTGGCAGCAAGATTTTGTAAACTTTGCATCGGTGATACTGCCAGGTGTTTCGCTTGAAGCGCATGGCGGTAATGAGGATAGTCGGGAAGAACCGAACGAGGAGGAGGTTGCTATTAAATTGTCGAGGCTAATGGCGACATTCGATGCATATGGTCGTGAGGGGTACGCAGCACTGAGTAGCGAGGAGCTGGCTCGAATATTTTGTGTGGCACGGCACTTGAAGCACCTTTCACTACAGCTTGATACCTTGCCAGAGTTGAATTGTGACGCAGACTGCTGGTGGGAATCGGGAAGAGCCTGGGAGGAGCGACAGGTGTTGGAGGAACAGTTGAAGCGAATCCCGAGAACCTCAATTGAGAATCCCAATGATCACTTCTCAATTGTTGGGGATGAGGTTCTGATATCTCAGGTGGAGGAGCTACTGGCAGCAAGTGCTCATCGGTATATCGGTGAGCAGGCGCCAGCTTGAGCAAAGGTTTTATGGCCTCTTACCTATAGCGTAACTGTAGCGGCATGCCGCTACAGTTATTTCATCTATAGTATTCCACTTGCGTGAACTGGTTAGGATGAAAGGAAAAAAAGTATGCTCATTCAAATTATGTCTATCATAGGGCTTTCACCAAGGCATTGGCAAAGCGTTGAGCTGAGGGGAGGGTACCCGCTATCCAAAAAGAAGATGGTAACAGGATGACATCCCCACGCTGGACGCTGGGAAGATAACGCCACATGCCGCTAGACTCGATATTGTTTTCTATACCGATAGGAAATGCACTTTCGAGGACAACCAATCTCGCCTCTTCCACATTGAAAAGCTCCCTGATGCTTACCAGTGTATAACCCCACTGATTGGTTTTTTTGGTCCACCCATTGTTTAAATCTAACTGCTGAAGCACCTCCTGAAACATACTGTTGTCGCCATATACGCGGGCATAATGCTCTGTGACTAACTGAACGATAAGAAGCGGGGGTTGGGGGGCTACGCTGCTTTTCAAGGTTTCGAGGTGAGATCGTGTGTCCGACACTAGCTGTTCGGCGTCTGCTCGTTGATTGACTGCCGTACCAACTTCAAGGGTAAAAGCATTGAGGGTTGCCCACAAATCGTCACTTCTATGACTGACATATGGGTAGGATTGGAGAATAGTGATAGGCGCAATACCATTTAGCCTGTGGCCTAGGCGAGTTTGACTCGGTGAGAGAAGTATTTGCTTAGGTGAAAGGTGACTGAGTAATTCCATGTTTGGGAAAGTTTGTGCGCCAATATCGATGATGTTTTCGTCTGCATATTCACCGCCAGTCCAGATGTTGAAAGCAGCAATGTTACCCAGCGATGTAGATTCAGGTTCAAGTGAGAGCACTGTTTCTGCGATGGACCAATCAAACGCTGAGATAGGGGAGGGCGCTTCATCTGCCGTTGATGAGTTGGCTATCAATGAAAAGCATGCGATATAAGCAGTAAAGCGCCATTTTCTAGAAATAAAACTTAAAGGTTTCACGGTAATGCCCTTGAAGAGGTGGGTTAGTTTATTTTAAATAAAATTGTCATTTTTATATTAACTGTGTGGCGTTTGAGTTTTTAATGGCGGAATATAATTCAGCCCTGCTGGCGCAGGGCTGAAAAATAATGATTGTTAAAGTTGATTTTTAGAAATCATATTTCATCGTCATCATGAAATTTCGTGGAGCACCATAATAGTTATGCTTGGTTTCTCCCCGAACTGAGGAGTAATACTCTTTGTCGGTTAGGTTGTTGCCGTTAAAAGAGATATCCAAGTTCTCATTGACGCGATAGCCGACCATGGCTGACACGGTGGTATAGCCTCCTTGCTCTATACGCGTATCTCCGCTTTCGGCATAAACACTGCTGACTGTATTTATGCCAGCACCAAGACGCCAGCCCTGATTTGGATTATCGCTGAATCGATAGCGTGACCATAGGTTGAAGTTATGCTCCGGTGTGTCCGGCGAGAGTGTGAGTCCTTCTGAATTAGCATCTCTTACGAACTCTGTCTGTGTATAGGCATAACCAGCGCTAAGATCCCAGCGAGGCAACAGTTCGCCGCTAACTTCTAGCTCGAAGCCTTCACTTTTTGCTTCGCCGATAGGAATTGAGAAGCCAGGGTTATTAGGGTCAGAATATGCGCGATTGGTGTCTTCGATACGGAAAACCGCAGCATGCCAGTTCAAGTTACCCTCGGCATGTGAGCCCTTAATACCGACCTCGTATTGCTCACCCTCTCTTGGCTTGATAGGGTTGCCGTCACTTCCTACAGCCGTTTGTGGCTCAAAAATGCCAGTGTAGCTTGCGTATAAGTTGAGTTCTTCGTTGAGGTGGTAGATCAATCCTGCGTAGGGGATAAACTCAGTGCCATCATCACCGGACGTTTTACCACCAAGAAAGTTATTGGTTTCCCACCAATTGATACGGCCACCAAGCGCAAGTGTAAAATCATCCATAAGATTGAATCGAAACTGGCCGTAAGAGGCATATTGTTCGATATTAAGTTCAGTCTTACCAGGCGTGCCATCGAAATCTGGTTCTGTACGGTTATGTATTGGGTCAAACAGATTCTGAGGAAGATATTGAGGATCACCGTAGACCCATTGATTACTTAGCTCACTACTCTGATAGCTGGTGCCGAATAAGGCTTCATGAGTTGCTCCTGCTAGTTGAAATGGGGTGCTAAACTGGGCTTCCAAATAGTCGTCCTGCTTCTCCAGATCCCAAGCGATCTGACGAATCGCAAAATCGCCGGTATTTTGATCAGCGACTAGAATTCCTTCACTACTTTTTCTCAGGCTTGCATCGCGATCTAAACGATTAGCTTTAAATACGATTTCGCCTCCATTAGCTAGGCGATGCTCAAGTTCTATAAAGTAGCGTTGTGCGTCTCCCGTCTGCTTATCCCAGTCAGATCCGATATAGGTAGAGCGGTCTACATTGGGTAAAGTGCCATCACTGTAAGCTGGTAATCCAGAGTGCGGTCGAAACTCTTCATCTTGCACAGTAACGCCCATTGACAGTGTCGTTTCGGGAGACAAGTCAAACTCAAGCGTGCCATAGCCGATTTGGTTCTCTGAGTAAACGTGATCAATAAAAGAATCTCGATTATCGTAGACGCCGACGAAGCGGCCCCGTACTCGCCCTTCGCTGTCCATCGCGCCGGTAACATCAACAACACCCCGATAGGCATCGTCCGTACCTGCAGAAATAGATACAGAGGCTTGGCTCTCCGCTAAAGCATGCTTACGCACTAGGTTGATAGTGCCGCCAGGTTCGCCAGCGCCATGGAGAATGCCCGCAGGTCCGCGCAATACTTCAATTCGATCAAGTAGTGCGGGGTCAAATACTCCGGCACTTTCCCAGGCACTGCCCGCGCTTTGAACAGGACTGCCATCCATAAGGAAGGAATCAATATTATAGCCACGAGCTTTGATCACGTACTGATTGGGGCCATACTCATTTACGGTGATGCCTGTGACATTTCGCATTGCTTCAGATAGAGAGGTAGTTCCCTGGTCATCCAAGCGCTCTCGTGTCAAAACGCTGACGGACTGTGGCGTTTCTTTAACTGACTGCGAACCCAAGCCGATATTAGCGTTTTCGCTAGTGTAGGAATTGCTGTTTTCGGTCATGCCGTAGGGCAGCCGCTCCCCGGTGACAGTGAGTGTGGACAGCTCGCTACCGTCGCTGTCAATCGACTGGTTTGCCGACGTAGCATTCTGCTGAGCAAGCACAGCTGCCGACGTGCTGCAGGCAGCAACAGCAATGGTGGCCGTTAGCCACCGCTTGCGGAAAGTGGGTTGGTTCACGAATGTTCTCCTTGCATAAGGTTCGTTTTAATTTTATGTAAATACTAATTGTTATTGTTTGTATTATGATTGTGATATCCCCGAAGTCAACTCAACATTGTGTGAACCTCGGGGTGGCCGAATGCTATGGCGCGGTGACTGCTTGCTTACAGGGAGAGGGGGCATAAGAGGCAGTTGTCTGCTCTAGAGCAGCGCAGATATCACTTGTCCTGGCTGCCAAAATCGACAGCAGGGTATCGCTTAAACCATGGGTGGGCTCGCAGCTGCCTTGCAGGAAAATAGCCGGTTTGAACGAAGGCTTGGTATAGAGCTGATAGTGGCGATTGACGGCAAATTCAGGCAGATAGTCTGCAACAGGGGCCAGTAGCTGTTTATGGGTGTCGCGTACATAGCCGGTGGCTAATACCACTGCGTCGTAGCGGGTGGACTCTGTATGGCCGCTCTCCAAATCGCGCACAAGTAGCTCAACGCCTTCAGTAGTTGCTTCGCTGCCAATAACCTCATGGCGGCGGCGGAAGCGATGGCGGGCCAGGCCGGTTACTTTTTGCTGATAGAACACATCGTAAATCTCCTGAATCAACGCCAAGTCAGGGGCTGAATAGTTGGTGCTTTTGTACTCCTGTAGTAGTGCTTCCCGCTGGCCGGTGGGGTTGTTGAACACGTAGTCGGTGTATTCGGGATTGAAAATCTCGTTGACGAAAGGGCTATCGTCCGAGGGTTTAAAGGCCCATGCTCGGCTAATAAGATCCACCTGAATGCCTTCACGGCCGTGTAGATCAAGGAATATCTCAGCGGCGCTCTGGCCCGCACCGATCACCGCGATGCGTTTGGGGGCGTCTTGCTTCGCCAACTCCCGGAGGTAGTGGCTGGAGTGGAAGACCCGTGGGTCGTCTTTTAGCCCGGCGAAGCATTCAGGCACATTGGGCGCGCCCCCCACGCTAATTACCAATGAACGGGTGAGCCTTTCCTGCACCGCGCCACTCTCATCCCGTGAACGCACGCGAAGGTAGGCGACCTCGTCGTTATCAGTTTCGGGCAGCACTTCAAACACATCCTCTCCATAGGTGCACTGGTGTTCAAAGTGGCTGGCAGTCCAGCTTAGGTAATCATTGAACTCATGGCGGCTGGGGAAGAAGGTCTGCAGATTGATAAAGTCCTGCAAGCGGCCTTTGCTGTGAAGATAATTGAGGAAGCTGAAACGGCTCCCAGGGTTACGCGGCGTGACCAGGTCTTTGAGGAAAGAAATCTGCATATGGGCATTTTCCAGCAACATATGCGGGTGCCAGGCAAAGTAGGGCTGACGCTCAATAAACAAGGCATCCTTCGCTTGCCCTGCCTGGCGCTGTTCGTCGAGCGCAATGGCCAGGGCAATATTGGAGGGGCCGAAGCCGATGCCGATCAAATCGTGAATATGCATAAGAGTCCTCGTGGCTGATGTGTCTATGGGGTGAGGCGTGGATCGGGTCGTGGGACTGACCCAGGGTGCGAGGGCAGCGGAACCCAGCAGCGCTCGTTAAAAAAGTGTTCGCGTAGCTGCATGCCGAGCATGGCCCGTTTGTGAGGAAAGTCGAACGCCTTAACATGGGCGTAACCGCACTGGGCAAGGTTGCGCAGCATCTTGGCGTTATCTACTCGGGGTTCAATTACCAGGCGCTGGGTGCGGCAGTCGTCCAGGAACAGGTAGTGAGAGATAGAGGGCAGCCAAGCGGCGACATAAGGCCGCCCGCGAAAAGCGGCTTCGCCGATCAGCACGTGCCAGCCGCGGTCAAAGTCACCGACATCGTAATAAGCGCCGATGCGATCCTCCTTGGCCCAGTAGGTCTCGAAATAACCGAAGGGCTCACCGTCGATACAGCCGATCAATGGCACAACGCTGGGGTTCTGGAGCGTGCTCTCCAGCCGCTCGCGATGCTGTTCCAAATCACCCTGCTCTTCCCAGAAATGGGCGACGACTGGGTCGTTCATCCACCGGTTGAAGCGCTCCAGATCAAGTTCCAGGTCAAGCACTCGAAAGCTCAGGGTGGCATCCAGCCAGGGAATATGGCGTTGATAGACCGTGCCACTAGGGCGCGGCGGGCGGCGTGGGTGTCGTTTTCCATTCTCCAAGATGGGCTGTTGCGGGTAGGGACGCATGGGGGGTGAGTTAAGCCAAAGCGTGGGTAATTGCCAAAACAGCTCTGCATAGGCCCAAAGCTCTCCATGGCTATCTTTAACCGCGATGCCGGCGGCACACAGGTTGGCGTGCAAAGCACTAGGTAGCTGAAGGCGTAGCGCAACACTGGCAGGGTAAAAGGAAAAAGCGCCATCGATTGCAGCAAGCAATGCCGGGAGAGGTGGTGCCGTGCGCTGCGGCCAGCGCAGCACCAACCTGTGGTTATCATCCACCAGTGCCCACTCCAGTTGCTCTTGTCCATCCTTCACGTGAAGTGACTGGGTGGTAACGTCGTAGGTAACTTGATAAGTACACTCCTCTGGGCGTGAGAGCAGCGAGGCCACCGCGGGGCTTTCAGTTGGTACGTGTACCTGTGGTTGTGCCTGGACAGAACTGGACACCGCTAAGCTCCTATCGAAAAAAATCAAAGAAACGAATAAAAAAATCACCCCCACCGGAGGGCGGTGTTACTGACTTCCTTATCTAAGGACGAATGAGAATGAGGCTTGTTTACGTTGAGGGGTAACTTTTTGCAGGAGTGATTCGTCTGTAAGGGTAAGTGCCGCTTTCCAATCGCTTTTTTCAACTGCTTTCTAACGAGGTGAATGTGCTTCCCTATTTAATTCGTCGAACCCGCGGGCTGATGACCGCCGCTGCCCTGGCCAGT
>NZ_JABUZE010000066.1:0-61433 GCF_014897805.1 Halomonas sp. 3F2F | reverse complement strand
AATAGCGCCTGTTAAGGCGCTGCGCGCCATGCCTGGCGCACCATTAAAAAAACCCGCATCTATCGATGCGGGTTAGAACAGGGAAGTTACTTAGAGCAAGCGTTGCTTTGACGTTTATGCGACGTCGAAGCGATCCGCATTCATCACTTTTGCCCAGGCGGCGACGAAGTCTTTAACAAACTTCTCGCCGTTATCGTCCTGGGCATACACCTCTGCGTATGAGCGTAGCAGTGAGTTAGAACCAAACACTAGATCAACGCGAGAGGCTGTCCACTTAACCGCGCCCGTTTGACGGTCGCAAATCTCGTAAACATTATTGCCCACCGGCTTCCAGCTGTTGCCCATATCGGTCAGGTTGGCAAAGAAGTCGTTGGTCAACTGGCCTTCACGGTTAGTGAACACACCGTGCTTGGTACCACCATAGTTGGTGCCCAGCACACGCATTCCACCTAACAGCACGGTCATCTCCGGTGCGGTGAGCCCCATCAACTGAGCACGATCCAGCAGCATTTCTTCGGGTTTGACGATGTAGTCTTTCTTCTGCCAGTTACGGAAGCCATCGGCAAGTGGCTCTAAAGGCTCAAAAGAGTCTACGTCAGTCATCTCATCAGTGGCATCACCACGGCCTTTAAGGAACGGCACACGCACCTCATAGCCCGCTGCTTTGGCCGCTTTTTCGATAGCCACGCTACCCGCTAAGACAATCACATCGGCAATGCTGGCACCCGTATCAGCAGAGATCTGCTCGTATACTTTTAGCACATCGGCAAGACGCGTTGGCTCATTGCCTTGCCAATCTTTCTGGGGAGCCAAACGAATGCGCGCACCGTTGGCGCCACCGCGCATGTCGGAACCACGGTAAGTGCGCGCGCTATCCCACGCGGTGCTGACCATGTCGCTAATGCTTAAGCCGCTCTCAGCAATTTTCTGCTTAACCACTTCTTCGCAGTAATCGGTGCTACCTGCAGGCACAGGGTCTTGCCAGATAAGGTCTTCAGCCGGCGCTTCTGGGCCGATATAGCGTGCTTTCGGGCCTAGATCACGGTGCGTTAGCTTAAACCACGCTTTAGCAAAGGTTTGCTTGAAGTACTCCGGATCGGCCATGAATTTTTCGCAAATAGCACGGTACGTCGGGTCCATCTTCATCGCCATATCCGCATCGGTCATGATCGGATTGTGACGCACAGAGGGATCGGTTGCATCAACCGGCTTATCTTCCTCTTTAATGTCGATAGGCTCCCACTGATGAGCACCCGCAGGACTTTTTCTTAGCTCCCACTCATGACCAAACAGCAGGTCGAAATAGCCCATATCGAACTTAGTTGGGTTGGTGGTCCAAGCGCCTTCAATACCCGACGTCACGGCATTGCTCGCTTTGCCATCCATGGTCGGGTTGCCCCAGCCAAAGCCCTGGTTTTCAACGTCAGAGGCTTCAGGTTCGGCACCTAGCGCAGCGGCGTCGCCATTACCATGGCATTTACCCACGGTATGGCCGCCCGCTGTTAAGGCAGCGGTTTCTTCGTCGTTCATCGCCATACGAGCGAAGGTTTCGCGCACCTGCAGAGCTGTCTTAAGCGGATCTGGCTGGCCGTTAACCCCTTCTGGGTTAACGTAGATAAGTCCCATTTGAACCGCAGCCAGCGGATTCTCCATTGTTTCCGGCTGTTCAACGTCACCGTAACGCTCGTCAGAAGGCGCTAACCACTCTTTTTCAGCCCCCCAATAAATGTCTTTCTCTGGGTGCCAGATGTCTTCGCGGCCAAACGAGAAACCGTAAGCGGGCAGTCCCATAGATTCGTAGGCCACCGTACCCGCAAGAATGATTAGGTCGGCCCAGCTGATTTTATTGCCATACTTCTTCTTCACTGGCCACAGCAAACGGCGCGCCTTATCAAGGCTTACGTTATCCGGCCAGGAGTTGAGCGGTGCAAAACGCTGGTTACCGGTACCACCGCCGCCACGGCCATCGGCAATGCGGTAAGTTCCGGCAGAGTGCCATGCCATGCGGATCATCAGGCCACCGTAGTGGCCCCAGTCGGCTGGCCACCATGCTTGGCTATCAGTCATCAAGGCATGAACATCTTGCTTGAGGGCGTCAAAATCGAGTTTTTTGACCTCTTCCCGATAGTCAAAGTCAGGATCCATCGGGTTAGTTTTACGATCATGCTGGTGCAGAATGTCTAGGTTCAACGCCTCTGGCCACCAATCTTTGTTGGAGGTGCCAGTAGACGTATTACCACCATGCATTACAGGACATTTTCCACTCATGTTTCTCTCCCCTTCTTGCTCTTTGCCTTGGACTCGCCAAGGAAACAGATGATCGACATCTCATATTGCTGTCTACAGTGTAGGTAATCAGCAAGCGTTGCGTTGATATGTACTGTTTTAAAGCACCTCACCGATAGTCACAATTTGTAATAAACCAATAGATCGATAGTTATTTATTATTAAACTAGCTATTTCTTAGCCAATAAAAACTTAGCCCATAAAAAAAGGCAGGGCGTCAGACGCCCTGCCCATACCACTATCAGGATAGTAGCGTTTTCTTACCTTTACTCCACCATTGGCAACAGTGCGTTCAAGCTATCCCGCGCATCGCCGTAGAACATGCGCGTGTTCTCTTTGAAGAATAGCGGGTTTTCAATGCCAGAGTAGCCCGTGCCCTGACCGCGCTTGCTGACAAACACCTGCTTGGCTTCCCAAACCTTCAATACCGGCATACCGGCGATAGGGCTATTGGGATCTTCCTCGGCAGCGGGGTTTACGATGTCGTTGGAGCCGATCACGATCACCACGTCCGTACTTGAGAAATCGTCGTTGATCTCGTCCATTTCCAGCACGATATCGTAAGGCACTTTGGCTTCAGCCAGGAGCACGTTCATATGTCCAGGCAGACGCCCTGCCACCGGATGAATACCGAAACGTACGGTCTTACCCGATGCCCGCAGCTTGCGTACTAGATCGCTCACCGCACTCTGTGCTTGAGCCACCGCCATGCCATACCCCGGCACGATAATCACGCTATCTGCGTCGTTTAAGGCACTCGCCACACCACTTGCATCAATCGCGACCTGCTCGCCTTCAATCTCAGCCGCTGGCCCTTGAGCACCACCGAAGCCGCCCAAAATCACGTTAACGAAGTTGCGGTTCATCGCCTTACACATAATGTAAGACAGGATTGCCCCTGAGGACCCCACCAGTGCGCCGGTAACAATCAACAGATCATTGGAAAGTGTGAAACCAATCGCCGCCGCTGCCCAGCCGGAGTAGCTGTTCAACATCGACACCACCACTGGCATATCCGCACCGCCAATGCCCATAATCAGGTGATAGCCAATAAAGAATGACAGCGCCGCCAGCACGAGCAATGTCCAGAAGCCTGCACCATTGAGGTACATAATCGCGAGCAGCAGCGAAAGCGCCGCAGCACCGGCGTTGAGCATATGCCCACCCGGTAGTTGACGAGGCTTGCCATCCACTTTGCCTGCCAGCTTACCGAACGCAATCACCGAGCCGGTAAAGGTCACCGCACCGATGAAAATCGCGAACACCACCTCAATCTGCAAAAAGGTCAGCTCAGCAGGAGCCTTCGTGGCCACCAATGCAGCAAACGCAGAAAACTCTTGCATCGCGCCGTCGGCCGCTTGTGCGGCCAGCACCCGGCGGCGCTCTAAATCTGCGCCCCAGGCAACAAAGACCGCTGCCAAACCCACAAAACTATGTAGTGCCGCTACCAACTGAGGCATTTCGGTCATTTCGACCTTGCCTGCGACATAGGCACCAATCCCAGCACCGATCAACATCGCCGGAACCAGCCACCAGTAGCCGCCAATACCTGGCCCGAGGGAGGTAAAGAACACCGCTACGGCCATACCCACAATGCCGTACCATACGGCACGCTTGGCTTTCTCCTGATTACTCAGGCCGCCTAGCGATAAAATAAATAGCACACTTGCCGCAATTGCCGCGGCAGATACGAATCCTTGTCCTAACATCTCGTTTCTCCGCCGCTTAGGATTTTTGGAACATGGCAAGCATCCGGCGTGTCACCAGGAAGCCACCCACGATATTAATCGATGCAATCAGTACCGAAATGGCCGCCAGCACGATAACGACGCCACTGCCTGAACCGATTTGCAAAATTGCCCCTAAAATAATGATGCCGGAGATAGCGTTAGTGACCGCCATTAACGGCGTGTGCAGCGAATGACTCACCTTCCAAATCACCTGGAAGCCAATGAAGCACGCCAACACAAACACAATGAAGTGCTGCATAAATGAGGCTGGGGCTATTTGGCCCAACAGCAGCATTAGCGCGCCACCAACGGCGAGCAAGCCTACTTGACGCTTGGTTTGCGCTTTAAACGCCGCGTGTTCAGTAGCCTTCTTCTCTTCAGGCGTTGGTTCTTTCTCTTTTTTCTTTGGCTTCGCCGCAGCGATAGCTTTTACTTTGGGTGGCGGCGGCGGGAAGGTGACTTCGCCCTGGTGCGTGACCGTAGCACCGCGAATGACATCATCTTCCATATTGTGATGGATGACGCCGTCTTTCTCAGGCGTGAGGTCGGCTAGCATGTGGCGAATGTTGGTGGCGTAAAGCAGCGACGCTTGGGTGGCCATGCGTGAGGGGAAGTCGGTATAGCCGACCACCACGACGCCGTTATCAGATACCACACGCTCGTCCGGCTTGGTTAAATCGCAGTTACCGCCTTTTTCAGCGGCTAAGTCGACAATCACCGAGCCAGGTTTCATGGCTGCCACCATATCTTCCAGCCACAGCTTTGGCGCGGGCCTGCCAGGAATCAGCGCCGTGGTGATGACAATGTCGACATCCGGTGCTTGTTCGCGGAAACACTCTAGCTGCTTCTCGCGAAACTCTGGGCTAGAGGGTGAGGCATAGCCACCGCTTTCTGAACCGTCCTGACTATCTTCAAAATCGAGAAACAGGAATTCAGCGCCCATGGATTCAATCTGCTCGGACACCTCTGGGCGCACATCAAATGCACGCACCACAGCGCCAAGGCTAGCCGCGGTACCAATCGCCGACAAGCCCGCCACACCCGCGCCGATCACCAATACTTTGGCAGGGGGAACTTTACCGGCGGCGGTTACCTGGCCAGTAAAGAAGCGGCCAAAGTTATTGCCCGCCTCAATCACCGCACGGTAGCCCGCGATATTGGCCATTGAGGAGAGCGCATCCATTTTCTGCGCTCTGGAAATACGTGGCACCATGTCCATCGCAATAACAGACGCGCCCTGAGCTTTACAGGTTTCCAACAGTGCTTCGTTTTGTGCTGGCCAGAAGAACGCAATCAGCGTCTGACCTTCACGTAAATAGTGAGCCTCAGTTTCCGAAGGTTCACGGACTTTAATCACCACGTCCGCATCACGCCACAGCGCTTCCGCGCTTTCCACAACGCTGACACCCGCGTCGCGATACGTGTCGTCATTAAAGCCCGCAGCAGCCCCTGCGCTGGCTTCCACCAAGCACTCATGGCCTAGCTTTTGAAGCTGTTTTGCGCTCTCAGGAGTAAGCGCTACACGCGCTTCTCCTTGAGCTGTCTCTTTCGGTGCGCCTATTTTCACACGCTTTCTCCCTTGGTTAGCCCATTTCCAGCGTCATGACCAAAACAGTCATATTTTCACCCTTGGTTATTGGACGCTGGGCATTATTACTGACATGCGTCGTCGCGCCAGATAGCAGTTTAGGATCTAACGCGGCGACCGCCAGTTACTATTCAACCTTCGATTCAATTGGGTTGTTTAACTACAACACTACCCTTTTTAACAACGATTCCCCACCAAAAGTTAGAGAAAACTACTTCCAAAGTACCGCATTCAATTCGTCCTACCCATGATTAACTGAAGTAGTGGGTATGGCAATAATGATTAACCTCCAAAAACGCCCACAACAGTACTTATAACGACATTTGTCACGACGTTTGTAACGACACTCACAACAACATGCTTAACAACGCAGGAGAGTCACTTATGTGGACTAAACCGACGTATCAGGACATGCGCCTTGGCTTTGAAGTAACGCTGTATATCTCTACCCGCTAATCGCTAGCGACTGAACCGCGGCCCCTACCTGCCTTATTGGGTTTATATCAGGTAGGGGCTTTCACCCGGGATTCATAGCACATCCACAGCACTCACGTAGGAGGTCAGTCTATGCAGATTTTAGTTCTTGGGGCTGCCGCAGGCGGCGGCTTTCCCCAATGGAATTGCAACTGCCCTAACTGCTACCACGCTCGCCTGGGCAGTGCCAATCATCAACCTCGCACTCAATCATCGATTGCGTTAAGCGTGGATGGCAAGCAGTGGTTGCTATGCAATGCGTCCCCAGATATTCGCGCTCAGCTCAATACCAACCCGGAATTATGGCCAAGTGATCTGCGTGGTAGCGGTATTCGTGGCGTGCTACTGGTAGATGCCCAAATCGACCACGTCACCGGGCTACTCTCCCTAAGAGAAGGCTGCCCGTTAGAGGTGTGGTGCACGCCTAATGTGCATCGCGATTTATCGACTGGTTTTCCGCTATTCCCGATGCTGGAACACTGGGGCGGACTACGCTGGCAGCCGATTGAGTTGGAAGATCATCAGGAAGTTGTCGAGTTTTCGATTCCCTTTCTGCCAGATATCGCGCTCACCGCCTTTGCACTACACAGCAATGCCCCGCCCTACTCACCACGGCGCGGCGCGCCCTCCTGTGGCGATAATTTAGGGCTATATATTGTTGACCGTCGCAGTGGCAAATCGCTGTGCTACGCCCCTGGGCTTGGCAACCCGACACCGCTGGCCATGCGTTTCTTAAACGCCGCAGATGTAGTGATGGTGGATGGCACCCTGTGGGAAGACGACGAAATGCAGGCACTTGGCGTGGGCACCTCCACAGGCCAACAGATGGGTCACCTCGCGCTCAATGGCAGCAGCGGTATGTGTGCGCTATTGAACGAGCTACCCAGCAGCACGCAGCGTATTTTGATTCATATCAACAACACCAATCCGATTTTGGACGGCGCTAGCGATGCAGCGAAAACATTGCAGGCCGCAGGCATCGAAACAGCTTACGACGGAATGAAACTGACGTTTTAGGTCGACGTTCACAGACCTTAAACACTCTCTTATCTTAGAATTATTGAGTATTAATCTATTAACATCCAGACCTAAATCTTAGATTAAAAAAGCACTAGGTTAGTAGAATTTAAAAGATAGTAGGTCGATAAAAGGTGCAAAAACAGGTCCTGACAAAATTAAACCAAAATAAGCATATAACTTTATAAAATAATTCAAACAGAGCGAGCTATAACCAAATAACCTGTTTCATTAAATAAATTCTATGCATAAAAAATGGCTAAAAATAAAAGCCATTTAAATCAGCAATATATACATTAGATATTACAAAAATAACCAGGAAATCGACTATGGCGATGACAGCGATAACGCCCAGTGCTTCTGCCACCCCGCTCAGTCGGGAGGCGTTTCGTGAAACGCTAATGGGTAAAGGGCAGTACTACCATCTTAATCACCCCTTTCAACAGGCGATGGCCAACGGCGAGCTTACCCAGGAACAACTGCAAGGCTGGGTGGCTAATCGCTTTTACTACCAGTTGATGATTCCCCAAAAAGACGCCGCGCTGCTGGCCAACTGCCCAGATGCTGCTACCCGCAGGCGATGGGTGCAGCGCCTGCTTGACCATGATGGCCACGCCGGAGATGAAGGCGGGATTGAGGCCTGGTTAGCCCTAGGTGAAGCCGTAGGGCTACACCGTCATACACTGCTTTCCCAGGAGCGTGTGCTACCCGGGGTGCGCTTTGCGGTGGATGCCTACCGCCACTTTGTCGCCCGAGCCCCCTGGCAGGAAGCGGCGATCTCATCGCTTACCGAGCTATTTGCGCCGCTTGCCCACCAAAACCGCCTGGTCACCTGGCCTCAGCACTACCCGTGGATTAACGAGCAAGGCTATCGCTATTTTCGGAAGCGGCTCAGCGAAGCCCGCCGAGACGTCGAGCACGGCCTGGAAATCGCTTTAGGCGTATGTACCACGGTGGCGCTGCAGCAGCGCGCGCTGGATATTCTGCAATTTAAGCTCGATGTGCTATGGAGCATGTTGGATGCCATGACCATGGCCTATCAGTTAGACCGCCCGCCTTACCACACCGTCACCCGCGAAGCGGTGTATCACCGTGGGCTTGAGCAGTCACTTTACTAGGCAATGATCGACTAGCGTTGGGGAATTCACCATGTCACAGCAACTCGTCATATCACATCAAGATATTTACCAGCTGCGACGCGGTTGGCGCTTACAGTGGGAAGCCATTCAGGGCTGCCACGTCATTCTTTATCCCGAAGGCATGGTCAAGCTCAGCGCGACTGCCGGTGCGATTCTTGAGCAGGTTGATGGCCATCACTCCATCGCCGATATTATCGCCACCCTACAGCAGCGCTACCCAAGCGCGGAGTCCTTAGCAGACGATGTCGTGCAGTTTATCGAGGAAGCCCGCGGTAACGGCTGGCTAGCCGTGAAGGAGGTTCATTGTGGTTAATAAAACGACCTCACCGCCCTTATGGCTGCTGGCGGAACTCACCTACCGCTGCCCACTGCAGTGCGCTTACTGCTCTAACCCGTTGGAATTTACCCGTTACCAAAACGAGCTGGATACCGACGCGTGGTTTAGCGTGCTGCGCCAAGCCAGGGCGATGGGGGCGGCACAGCTTGGCTTTTCCGGCGGCGAACCGCTGATTCGTCAAGACCTGGAAGCGCTGGTAAGCGAAGCACGCCAGCTAGGCTTTTACACCAACCTGCTGACCTCCGGCGTGGGCCTCACTGCCCAGCGGGTAGACGCCCTGGCAGAAGCGGGCCTGGATCATATCCAGATTAGCCTGCAAGCCGCCGACCCCGAACTTGCTCAAGCGCTGGCAGGCTCTACCAAGGCCCACGCCAACAAGCTAGCCATGGCCAAAGCGGTCAAGGCCGCTGGCTACCCCATGGTATTAAACGTGGTCTTGCATCGGCACAATATCGATCAAATTGGCGACCTGATTGCCCTCTGCGATGAGCTAGGCGCGGATGCGGTTGAACTGGCCAACTGCCAGTATTACGGCTGGGCGTTTTTGAACCGCCAGGCGTTGATGCCTACCCGTGAACAGCTGGTACGCGCCGAGGCGGAAACCAATCGCTGGCGTGAAACACTCGCGGCACGTGGCCGCGATATGTCATTACTATTTGTGGTGCCGGACTACTTTGAGCAAGCGCCTAAAGCGTGCATGGGTGGTTGGGGCAGTATCTTTATGACCGTTGCCCCAGATGGCGCCGTGTTGCCCTGTCACAGCGCCAGGGAGCTACCGATGGCATTTCCGAACGTCAAAGAGACGTCGCTGCAGGACATTTGGTACCAAAGCGATGCGTTCAACCGTTTTCGCGGCACCCAGTGGATGCCTACGCTCTGCCAACAGTGCGACGACCGCGACAAAGACCATGGCGGCTGCCGCTGCCAAGCCTATTTATTAACCGGTGATATGAACGCCACCGACCCGGTGTGCCAGCACTCTCCCCAGCATGGGTTGTTAGAGAGCCTAATCGCAGAAAACAGCCATAACACACCCGATCAAGCGACGCTGATTCCCCGCAATGCCCGCCAGTCAAAGCAGTTGCAGGGTCAGGCTGAAATTCAAAGCGGCTTGAGACAGAATGGCTTGGCAGCGCCTTCGCCCCGCCAACCACTTGAGCTGATTTACCGGCAATAAGCCTGTTTATCCGTAATAAATCTATTGATTAGTAATCAACCTGGCTATCAGCAACAAACCGATTAAGGCTCGCAGGTAGCTCGCTCAGCATGAGCGGGCAGCTGCGGGCAAACGGCTGCTAACGAATGTCCACTCGCTTGCCAGCCATCCACCCCATTTGGGTACCAATAGAGCTCTTCATAGCCCATTGCCTCAGCGCGCCGTGCAGCGTTCCAGGAAAGCCAGCAGTCAGCACGGCAGAAGAACACTAGCGGCGCGGCTTCAGCGTGCTTACGCTGCGCATCCAGTGCTGTGGTGAAATAATCAATCCACTCCTCTTCCAAACTAGCTGCGCCCACATTAGGCAGCCAAATACTGCCTGGAATCGTTAAGTGCGCACTGTCCTGAAGAAAAAGACCGTTATGCCAGGGCAGCGCGTAGACATCCACCAGAATCACTGGCGGTGACGCCAGCAGCGCTTGAAAAGCATGGTCATCTAACGTGGTCACCCCTGGAAGCGGTGCGGTAACAGGCGCTTTAAAAGGCGGCAAACGATAGCCTTCTTGGTTAAATGTCGCGGTGGGCGCTTCAGCGTGTACCGCTCCACTGAATACACCCGCTGCCCACACCACACAGAGCATATAGCGGCGCACAGAGTACGCCGAAGGTTGTGTCGACATGGTGACATTACTCCCAATCAAACGGGCAGGCGGTACAACCCTCCATTTGGGCCATTTGGAAGTTGCCGTAGTGGATGCGTGCACCGGTCATATCAGCATCATTGAGCCGCGTGATGTTCATTTTTGCTTCTTGCAGATTAGCATCGCGCAGGTCCGCACCGATCAGGTTGACCTTATTCATCCAGGCCATTTCCAGATTACTGCCCATCAACGTTGCTCCTTGCATGCTGGCCCCGGAAAGCCGGGCAAACTCAAGGTTAGCGCCGGTCAAATCGGCATAATCAAATGTCGCGCCCTGGGCATAAATACTCCAGCTATCCAATCCAACCAAACTGGCATGGGAAAGATCGGCGCCGCGTAAATGCGTGTTGGGCATGCGTGCACGATTGAGGTTGGCATGTCTCAGCGATGCCCCTTCAAAATCAACGCTGCGTAGGTTGCTGTGGCGGAAATCCGAGCCTTCTAGGTTACTGCCCGCAAAGTTAGCACCCTGTAGGTCAAGATTGGAAAAGTCGCCGCCGGATAAATCCATATTGGCGCACTGAGTACCTGGCACCAACTCACAGCCGTTATGCACTGGCGGTTGATACGCTTCAACATAATCGTCGGCTACAACGCTGCCTATCGCGCTAAGGCAGAGAAAAACCGCCGTTGCTTGACGGCTCCATAAAGGCAGAGCATTGCGAGTTATCATTGTTATTCTCTCCATTACCGTTAACGTTATTCAAAAAAGGGCGGCAAAAGCCGCCCAAGAGGGGTCGATAACTTAACGGTTAGCCAAATCTTGAACGAAAGACGGCAGCTTAAAGACCCAGAACGAACCGCCCTGAGCAATCGGCCGCGTCAGTTCAGCCATATCACCGCCCCATAGCGGAACCGCGCCGCCATAACCTGCGGTAACACCAATGTACTGTTCACCGTCCATCTCCCAAGTAACCGGTGGTGAAATGATGCCGGTACCTACCTGGAACTTCCAAAGCTCTTCACCGGTTTCTGCATGGAATGCTTTTAAGTAACCATCGCCAGTACCGGTAAACACCAGATCACCGTGGGTAGCTAGCACGCCTGCCCACAGCGGCATAGGCTCTTTATGCTCCCAAGCGTACTCACCGGTGACCGGATCAACAGCGCGTAGAATACCGACGTGGTCGTCGTACATACGCTTAATGCGGAAGCCCATACCCAGGTAAGCTGCGCCTTCCACGTACTCAACTTCCTCGGTCCAGTAATCTTCTTTCCAGTGGTTACCCGGTACGTAGAACAGGCCTGTGTCTTCGCTGTAAGCCATTGGGTTCCAGTTTTTACCACCAAGGAAAGGTGGTGAAACTTCAACAGGCTCAGAACGGGTTTGTCCCTCTTCCAAGCGCGGTGGGCGCTGGCCTTCAGCCTCAACCGGGCGACCAGTTTCCAGGTCAATATGGGTAGCCCAGGTAATGTTATCGACAAACGGGAAGGCGTTGATGAGCTCGCCGTTGGTGCGGTCAGTGACATAGAAGAAGCCATTACGGTCAGCGTGGGCTCCTGCATTCACCGTTCGGCCATTCTCATCTTCGTACTCAAACAAGACGATTTCGTTATTGCCTGAGAAGTCCCAGGTGTCGTTGGGCGTGTGCTGATAGAACCACTTCACTTCGCCAGTCGAAGGGTCGATCCCTAGCTGGCCAGAGGTGTAAAGGCTGTCGTAGTCAGACGGGTCGCCGTCTTCCGAGGTGCGTGCCCAGCCATTCCAGGGAGCAGGATTACCGGCACCAATGATGATGGTATTGGTATCAGGGTCGAAACTGGCGCTCTGCCACGGCGCACCGCCACCTTGGCTCCAGGCTTGTACTTTGCCGGTTTCGCTGTCTGGGTCATCGGGCCAGGAGGGCGCGCTAGCATCACCCGTTGGGGTACTCTCTTCACCGTTCAGACGCCCCATATGGCCTTCAACAAAGGGCCGCATCCAAATCTCTTCACCGGTATCAGGGTCACGGGCATACAGCTTACCCACAATGCCGAACTCATCTCCCGAAGAGCCATGAATCAGCAACACGCGACCTGTTTCGCTATCTTCTACAATCGTTGGCGCACCGGTCATGGTGTAGCCCGCGCGGTGGTCACCAAAGCGCTCGCGCCACACCACCTCACCGGTGTCTTTGTTCAGCGCCACGATGCCAGCATCCAGCGTGCCGAAGAATACCTTATCGCCGTAAATGGCCGCACCGCGGTTCACTACGTCACAGCAGGGGCGAATATCGCTGGGCAGGCGATGGTTGTATGACCACAGCCGCTGGCCAGTGCGCGCATCAATAGCAAAAATACGTGAATAGGAGCCAGTGACATAAATAACGCCTTCATGAATCAGCGCCTGAGACTCCTGGCCACGCTGCATTTCATCGCCAAACGAGTGAGACCACGCTGGGGTCAGCATCTCGACGTTATCTGCGTTAATTTGATTAAGCGGGCTATAGCGCTGTGCTTTCACGCCCATGCCGTACATCAACACCGTTTCAGTGTTGTTATGGTCATTGAGAATATCGTCCCAGGTCACCTCGCTGGCGTGGGCTGTCAGCGCAATGCCCCCGACGCCTAAGGCAGAAGCGTAAGCAACGGCGGCGGTGAGTGTACGCAGGCGAAAGGGCCACGAAATTTTGCGGGCTGACGTGTTGTTATTGATAGCGTCTGTCATGGGTTTTCCATCCGAGTAATGATCACAATGCAATGGCTGCAAAGCGGCCAAGCTGCTGCTTGCGTGGTGCCAGCAAGACTAAGTCCAGCTTAGAAGCTCAGATAACAAACCAATCTACCCCTCCAGTCGCGTTCTCATCCTGATTTAGCACTACTTCCAAAGGAGGAGCCTAGCGATGCCTAAGGTGCTATAGGTTCGGAAGGCCTGCCTGCCTAAGCTCACTCAAGTGACGATACATTGATCCTCTGAGGAGCATTTCCCATGACTATTACAAAAACCGTACTGACAAAAACAACCTCCGCAAAACTGCCCTTACGCCTCAGCAGCCAAGTGGGTGCTATCGCCCTTGCCGCGTTGCTGGCTTCGCCGCTGGCCTGGTCTCACGGCAGCGTGACCCCTCAAGCCGTTGATATTAAAGACCTCGAGCGCTTAGGCGACGAATGGCGGGAAGAGAACCCCTACCGGGATCATCCCCAGCAAGAGCTCGCCATCGATATTGGTGCCCGCGCTTACAACAGCAACTGTGCCGCTTGCCACGGACTAGAAGCGAAATCCGGCGGCATCGCTCCCGACCTGCGCGAGTTGGAAAACGGCGCATGGGGCGATGAGTGGTTCAAAGAGCTAGTCACCAATGGCGCCGAGCGCAACGGCCGTGTGCTAATGCCGCGCATGTCCGATTACGTTAGCCAAGAAGGGCTGTGGGCCATTCGCACATGGTTAGAAACGGTAAGTATGGAAACGACTGGACAATAATCCCAACGCTGGGAGGCACCATGGCAACCCTAACCTCCATCATCACGTTACAACGGCTCGCCGCGACGTTCGCCGCACCCCTTACCCCCGCACTCGCCGTGCTTTGCTGGCTACTGCTCGCGCTGCCGACCACCGCATTGGCCACAGCGAGCACGGCTGAACAGGATCCGCTTAACTCCTTTATGTGGCCTGTGTACCGCGAGCGCTTTCTGGGCGATGCCCCCGTGGTGTTTGATGAGCGCGTCACCGTTAGAGCGCCGGGGTTCGCCGAAGACTCAGGACAAGTACCCATTGCGCTAGATGCCAGCGCCTTAGAAGCCAGCGGCGAGCCAATCACTGACATTATTGCCTGGGTGGACCTCAACCCGATTCCCCGCCTGTTCCACTACTCACCTATGAGCCATGGAATAGCCAAGCTATCGTTAAATATTCGCTTGGAACAAGCCTCCGCGGTGCGTGTAGCAGTGAAACAGGGGGATACCTGGCATGTGGGTGGCACCTACATTGAAGCGGAAGGCGGTGGCTGCACCACCCCCGGTATTGCCAGCGCTGACACCGACTGGGAAACCACCTTCGGCGAGCTCCAGGGTCGGCTGTTTGCCAATGAGGACGAACAGCGCCTGCGGGTGCGCCTTTCTCACCCCATGGACAGCGGCTTAATCCCCAGCCAGCCCGCCTTTTATGTGCAGTCGTTTGAACTGTTGGATCAGCAGGGCCAGCAAGTGGCCGCCCTGGATATCGATGCATCAGTGAGCGCCAACCCCACCTTAGGGCTGCATATGCGCCCCTCTCCAGGCGGTTATGTGATTGGCGCGCGGGATAACAACGGCAACCGCTTTTCTATTGGTCTGCAGCCATGAAAGCTGGTTTTCTGGCCACCTTCAGTACACTGCTGATCACGCCGCTGGCAGCCAGCGAACCGGTGATGTTCTGCGAACGTCCGCTAACCGCCCAATCGATCGCGGAAAACACCTGGATGGTGGAAGGTGTAAAAGAGGAGCTCTCCACCAGCAACTGCGGCCATATAGGCAACCAAGCGTTTATTGCTACGCCCAGTGGTGTCATCCTTATCGACAGCGGCAGCAGCCCACACTTTGGCGAAGCACTCAAAACACTCATTGCTCAGCACACCGCTCAACCCGTTCGCTGGGTGTTGAATACCCATCACCACCCTGACCACTTTTTTGGTAATGCCGCCTTCGACGAGGCACAGCACCTCACCTTAGCCAGCACTCGTACGTTGATGGCCCGCGACCGGGACGCACTGATCGATAACGTAGAGCGACTAACCGGACGCAGCTTGGAGCGCTTGCCTATTGCCCTACCCAACGTGATCGAGGCCGGCGAGATAACCCTTGGCAACTACCCGCTCACGCTTTTCGCCATGAGCGGCCATAGCGGTGGAGACCTAGTGATTATGGATCATGCCACCGACGTGCTGTTTTTGGGCGACATGGGGTTCTACCAACGTGCTGCTGCCACTGCTCACAGCCCAAGCCTGCAACAGTGGCTGGAAGAACTGAATGATCTGCGCGCGCTCAACGCCAGTATCGCAGTACCGGGTCATGGCCCCAGTGCGCCGCCCGAAACGATCATTGGCCAAACCACGCATTACCTGGAATGGCTGGACCAACGTCTCAGTGATGTGGCTAGCGAAGGGCTAGGTGCCAATCATGCCTTGGCCGTTGAAATTCCCAGCATGTTTAGCACCATGGCACTCAGCGAATATGAGTTCACCCGCAGCGTAATGCAGCTTTACCCACACTACGAAGCACGGTTGCTGTGGGGCGCCCCACACTAAGGAGCACATCTATGCTGCTTACCCTGGCAGATGCTGCCGAACCTACTGACACCTTGGCCGAGTTACACAGCGACGCCCAATCTATTTATTGGCTCGCTCGTTGCCCGCAAACGGGCGGCATGCAACTTTGGCAGTGGCGCGCCGACAGCAACGAGACGCCGCGCTGTGTAATAGAAGAGGCGCTGGGTAGCCGCGTGAACCAGTACGGCGGCGGCAGCTACACGCCCCTGCTAGGGGGCGTCGTATGGGTGCGCCAGCACGATCAAGCCATCATGCAGCTCGACCGCCACGGTGCAAGCTACTGCTGGCAACAGCGCCCACAAACAGCCTACGGTGGGCTGTGCGCCGACTCTAAACGTCAGCGAATGATTGCGGTAGAAGAGGATCAACAAGGTCAACGGCTGGTCGCCATTACTAACAGCAGCAGAATGGGCGATAACAGGCAAGTGTTGGTTGAAGGCGCTGACTTCTATGGCGCAGCGGTATTAAGCGATGATGGCAACTACCTCGCCTGGGTCAGTTGGTCGCTGCCGCACATGCCTTGGCAACGCAGCCAGCTACATCTCGCGCGGGTGACCAGCACAGGTCAGCTTGAAATACTGGAGCATTGGGATTTCGGCGCAGCGATTAGCCAGCCACAGTTTGGCCCCCACAACGCGCTGGTCTGCATGAGCGATCACGCTGGCTGGTGGCAACCCTGGCAGGTAAACCTGGCTACCCCTGTGTGCCTGAGCAATGCCCCGGTGGACCACATCACCACACCGTGGCAGTTGGGTGAGCGCCAGCACCTATGGCGAGACAATCGGCAGGTTTACTGCCAACTGTACCAGGGGGCAGCTCAGCTTTATCGCCGTTGCGGCGAGCAGGTTGAAGTACTGCTACCAGACCCCGGCCGCGTGGCAAGCATCACACTAGCAAGGCACGGTGACTACGCCATTGTGCAAAGCGCTACCAGCGGCGCCCAGCTTATACGCTTCAACAAAAATGGCTCGCGTAACTGTCTAGTAGGTAAGGTCGAGGGTAACGTAACGCAAAACCTAGTGACTGAAAATTCCGCCACCGCACAATGGCTGGAAACCCCTGTTGGCAACGAAGGCGAAACGGTTCACGGCTTTTTCTACTCAGCCTTAGCCAACCGTGCTGCGCCGCTGATTGTGCGCGTTCATGGCGGGCCCACCGCCGCCGCCTACCCTATTTATGACCCGCTAGTAGCCTATTGGCAACAGCAGGGCTTTCACGTATTGGATATCAACCCACGGGGCAGCGGCAACTTTGGCCGCCGCTACCGCGAATGTTTAGCCGGCCGGTGGGGCATCAGCGATACTGACGATGTCATCGCCTTGGTCAACGCCGCCTGCGCACGCTTTGCGATCGATACAGCGCGCTGCTTTATTCGTGGCCAAAGCGCTGGCGGGTTTACCGCCCTTAATGCCTTGGCGGCCACGCCGCTGTTTGCTGCGGCCACTAGCCTGTACGGGGTAACCGATGCATTAACGCTAGCGGCAAAAACACACCGCTTTGAATCCGGCTACCTGGGCTGGCTAATCGGAGACGAGACCCTGCTCGCCCAGCGCAGCCCTAGCTACCACGTCACCCGTTGCCAGCGACCATTACGGGCACTGTTTATTCAGGGTGGCAAAGACGCCATCGTGGTGCCAGAGCAAACTCATGCCATGGCGCGGCATATCGAACTCCACGGTGGCGAGGCACAAACACTGCTGTTTGATAACGAATACCACGGCATTCGCCACCCCAAAGCTCGCCAAACCATGCTGGCCCGCGAGCTAGCCTTTTATCAATCTAGCCACCTAACGACAGCACCAAGGTCGTAGCGCAACAATCCCTGAAGGTGCTTAAGATAATGGTTAACAACGATAAACGAGACCGCCCCATGACTTCGCCGCTCACACAACTTCGTAAGTTTGTCGCTCCTGAAATTATTTTTGGCGACGGGGCACGCCACGCAGCGGGCAACTACGCCACGACATTCGGGGCAGAAAAGGTACTCCTGGTCTCCGATCCCGGCGTGCTGTTAGCAGGCTGGGTCGCCGATATTGAAGCCAAGCTGTTGGAAGCCAATATTGCCGTTGAGCGCTTTACCGCCGTATCACCTAACCCGCGGGTCGATGAGATTATGGCCGGTGCCGAGGTCTACCGTGAAACCGGCTGCAAAGCAATTGTGGCAGTGGGCGGCGGCAGCCCCATGGACTGCGCCAAAGGGATTGGCATTGTCACCGCCCACGGTGGCCACATTCTTGATTTCGAAGGTGTGGATACGATTCGCGTGCCCATTCCGCCGCTAATTTTTATTCCCTCAACAGCGGGTACTTCGGCGGATATTTCCCAGTTTGCGATTATTTCCGACCAGCAGCGACGCATGAAATTCTCAATCATCAGCAAAGCCGTAGTGCCTGATGTGTCGCTGATCGACCCTGAAGTCACTATGACCATGTCGCCCTATCTCACCGCGTGTACCGGGGTCGACGCGCTGGTGCATGCCATCGAAGCGTTTGTTTCAACCGGTAGTGGCCCGCTTACCGATGCTCATGCCTTAGAAGCCATGCGCTTAATCAGTAGCCATCTTGAGGCACTGGTGGCGAACCCAGCCGACGGCGAGCTGCGTGCCCAAGTAATGTTGGGCAGTATGCAAGCGGGGCTGGCGTTTTCAAACGCCATTTTGGGCGCGGTACACGCAATGTCGCATAGTTTAGGCGGCTTCCTGGATTTACCCCACGGCTTATGCAATGCCATGCTGCTAGAGCACGTGGTGGCTTATAACTACGAAGCCGCCCCAGACCGCTTTAAGCGGGTTGCCGAGGCCGTGGGTATCGACTGTCGGGGGTTGTCACAGCAGCAGATCAAAAAAGCGCTGTTTCAGTACTTAGTCGACTTAAAACATGCCGTTGGCCTGGGCGGAACCCTTGGCGTGATGGGCGTCTCACGCAGCGACGTGCCTTTTCTCACTAACCATGCGTTAGGTGATCCCTGCATCCTGACCAATCCACGCCGTTCCAGCTCAAGAGACGTGGCGGTGGTTTACGAAGAGGCACTATGAAAAAAGCCAGCGATCCCTCGGGCTTTTCGGTCAGCGACCTACTCGGGCTTGGCCAGCAGTCGGCGCGTAAAAGCTACTATCGCGAGCTTTCCGTACGCTTAGAAGAGCTTGAGGTGGAGCGCAACCGCTACAAATGGCTGTTCGAAAACGCGCTGCACGGTATTTTTCAAGCATCGCTGTCCGGCAAACTGCGCGCCGCTAACCCGGCGCTTGCCGCCATGCTTGATGATAGTAGCGTGGTGCATACACTCGAGCGCTGCGCGCGCTTTGACGCACTGTTTGTTAATGCATCTACAGGGCAACAACTGCGCGACCTGCTGCTCGCGCAAGGCCACGTAACGGGCCAAACCACCTGGTTGCAAGGTGCATCCGGGCATCAGGTACCCGTGGCAATTACACTAATACGTAAGCCCGCCGAGCTTGCCGGGGACGAAGACCTGATCGAAGGCTTTGTGGCGGATATTACCGAGCGTGAGCGCGCTCGCCAGCATTTAGAAACCCTCAACACCCACTTGGAAGCACGGGTAGTTGACCGCACCCAAGCGCTTGAACGGCTCAACGAGGAGCTTAGAAGCACTCGCGATGCCGCAGAGTTTGCTAACCAAAGTAAAGACCGCTACCTAGCCGCCGCTAGCCATGACCTGCTACAACCCATGAACGCTGCACGCTTATTGGTGGCCTCGCTACAGGAGCGACTGACCGACAGCGAGAACCTGGCTTTGATTGAGAGTGTGCAAAACTCATTGGAAGGCGCCGAAGCGATTCTTTCCGATCTGTTGGATATTTCACGGCTGGATCACGGCCAGGTACAGCCACAACTACGCCACTTTAAACTCGACGATATCCTCAGCAATCTGGTTGATGAATTTTCCCCGGTGGCGCAACGTAAAGGACTAACGCTGCGCTACGTGCCTTCTCATCAAGCGGTGACCAGCGACCCTTATCTACTCAGCCGCATTGTGCGCAACTTTCTTGCTAACGCCTGCCGCTATACCCAGCGTGGCGGTATCTGCCTGGGTGTCCGCCGTCATGGCGACGACAGCCTAGCCGTGCAGGTTGTCGATAGCGGTATTGGTATTCCCGAAAGTGACTACCAGCTTATTTTTCGCGAGTTTCACCAACTTAACGCTACCCGTGCGCGGGACCGCCAGGGCGTTGGCCTGGGGCTTGCCATTGTAGAACGGATTAGCCAGCGCCTTGAGCATCCGCTCACTGTGCGTTCTGCACCCGGCCAAGGCTCCTGTTTTGCTGTTACGGTGCCGCGTGCCGGCGGTATTTCCTTTAGCCAAGCCCCCGCTCCCAGCGCGCCGCCCTCCGCTGACGATGAGTTTGAAGGTCTTCGCGTGCTGATCCTGGATAATGAGCCAACAATTTTGCAAGGCATGGCGCTGCTGTTAACTGAATGGCAGATCAGTTGCGATACTGCCCTGGATATCGATACCGCTAAAGCCTGCCAGGAAGCACCGGATATGCTACTGGTCGACCTGCACTTAGATGACAATATGACTGGCCTGGAGGCTATTCGCCAACTTCGCCAGCACTGGCACGACCCGCATCTGCCAGCCGCTATTCTCAGCGCCGACCGCTCTGACCACTGGCAGCGCCGCCTGCGTCATGCCAGCGTGCCGCAGTTAAACAAACCCGTTCGCCCCGGCAAACTGCGCGCGTTGCTGCGTAGCCTGCTCAATGGCTAGCCTAAGTTTCCAACAAACCTGTATCTCCCTGCCTAACGGGGCGCAGGGAGTGCTGGCCCAGGCGCCCCACTTAACCCGCGCTCACGTTAGTATCGCCATTGCGGCGGGCTATTTGGATGAGCCGCGCACCCTGCCAGGGCTGGCTCATCTGCTCGAGCACGTGCTCACTACCGCGCCGTTGGAAGCGTTTTCTAACATCAGCCTACTTACTTGGTTTTCCCAACACCAAGGCAGCCTGAACGCCCATACCGATGACTACGTCACCGATGTACATTTCTCGATACCAGCAGAGACCCTAGAAGCAGCGGCGCTCACTGTTGCCAGCCAGCTCGCCAGGCCTGCGTTTTCGCCATCCGTCATTTGTGCCGAAGTCGCCGCCATCGACGCCGAGTGGCAGGCCCGCCAGCACAGTTCGGCAATGCAACGGCTGTCGGCCATCGCCACGCTCAGCGATTCACAGCATATTGGTGCAGACTGCCGTCACGGTAACGCGCAAACCCTAGGCAGCGACACGGCACTATTACTTGATGCGCTCACCGCGTTTCACCGCGATCACTACCACGACGGCCGCGTTAGCATCGCCATTATTAGCCCTTGGGCCACGGAAACGATGACCCGCCTGGTAAAACGCATGGCAACGCTGTTTAGCCCACCCACACCCAGCGCTCCTTCGCTTGCCATTACGTCCCGTTGGAGCCGCCTGCCACACGCGAAGATAGCCAGGACGGGCAACGCCATTGAGCTACTGTGGCCGCTGCCTTCGGCCGTCGCTCGTCATCAACTTACCGCCCTTGGCGACACTGCTGATCGGTTAAATCAAGGCTTCCTAGTGGAGCAGTTACCTGGCTCGATTACCGACTACCGCGCAACGCTGGCCCCTAGTGGGACGACAGACGCCTTTAGCTTGACGCTAAGCGGCACTGCGACACAGGAGCAGGTGAAAGCCCTTGCGGCAGCCCTAAGTGAGCGCTTAGCAGCCCTGCTCGGCACAATACCTAACGATCATAACAACCGTTGGCAGCCACCCGCTGATACGGTGCAGTTGGCCCCGGCTTGGTTTGCACACGCCCGCCACCAAGCGCTAGCTCGTCGCTTTACTGCGCAGCCCTCTGAACATCAGCCAGACGCAAGCCCGTTTGCCGCTAACAATGCCCGTTGGCTATTAGATAACGCGTCTCCATCGCCCTCACCACCCGCTTTTGATAGACAACCAGCGGCTTACCCCGCCGTGCAGCACTGGTGCGGGCTGTACGGTGTTAACGATGATTTTGCGGCACTTGTCACCACTGCCTGGGCGGCCTGCTTTGTGCCCGAGGCGATCATCGTATCCAGTCCGCTCACAGCTCAGCGGCTGGCGCTTCAGGCTATTGTCTTCAAGCAAGAGAACTCGCCCCACGGCAGTTGGGTGATAACGGTGGGTAGTCAAGCCAACCACGCCATGGTAGCGCTGTTGGAAGATGCCGTACTGGCTGTTTCTAAGGCTCAACAAGGGCTGCAGGCTCAGCAGTTGATACAGCGCTTAACACCATTGCCTGCCACGCCTGCGGTGTGGGTTTCCCATAGCACAGGCGCCGCTGCCGTTTGCCACGCGCTAGCAAACCTGGCGAGCCACGTCGCAATACGCGCGGAGCAGCCTCCCCCTGCTAGCCTACCGACCAGTACCGCCATCATGCGGACACTAAGCCTACCGGGCACCCCCAGCCAACGATTACTCTTAGCACTTGCGGAGCAGCATCACAGCGCGGCTTTTTTTCAGCAGGCACGCTATGACCATCACTTGGGGTATGTAGCAGCGGTTCGCAGGGGCGACGGCGCGCCCTGCTCACTTGGCTATGTCGTGCAAGCGAGCAATGCAGGGCAAGTCAGCAAAGACGCGGGCTCGGCAGGGAGGAAGCCGATAGAGGAAAAACTACGGTCGATCACCGACGCCCTCTGGCAAGAGTCTGATAGCGTTCTGCAGGCGCAACTGCCAACGCTAACACCGCCTGAAACGCCACTCGCAGCGCTGACTCTTCAGTGGCAAAGTCTCTTGGCAGGTACCCATCAGCCACTGCATCGCCTTGGACAACAACGCATCGATTCACAGGCACTTACCAATTTACTTTCTCAGATAAACACCTTGGGCCACTGGCAAACCCACTGGCTGGATAGCGCTGGCCACTATTTTGTCAGCGATTGAGGAACTGGGAAAAATCGATATCGTTGGCTGATAAAATCGCCTGTACTCGGCTAGTCACACCCAGCTTGCGCAAGATCGCTGACACGTGGGCTTTCACCGTGGTTTCTGCAATATTAAGGTGATAGGCAATCATCTTGTTAGATTCACCGCGCGTCATATGCTCCAACACTTGTAGCTGCTTGCGGGTCAGCAGGCGCAGTTGTTCCGCGGTAAACCCTTGGTCCTGATGGCGACGCTTGCGGATACTGTCCGGTGCGCGCATGGCATCGGCAGGTAGAAAGATATTGCCTTCCAACACCTGGGCAATGGCGTGGCGCATTTGATCACGGGGCAGTGACTTGGTGATAAACCCCGCCGCACCACAAGAGACTGCCTGCAGAATAATCTGCTTATCCTCTTCCGCAGACACGATCACCACCGGAATCGTAGGCTGCTCATTACGCAACTGCAAAAGCCCTGTTAACCCGTTCATGCCGGGCATATTTAAATCTAGCAATATCAAATCAAGATCAGGATCTTGCTGGGCATGGGCGAGGGCCGAATCAAAGTCTTCTACTTCGATAACCTCAGCATCTGCGTAAGCTTCACGGATCACTCGCGCCATGGCATCGCGCACCAGGGGATGATCGTCGGCAATCAGGAGTTTATATGTCGCTGTCATTATTATGGTTGCCTGTAGTTTAGCTAAATCCCGCTTACTGTGTCTTTTATAACACTCTACTAAGTCATCTCGACTAAGTCACCTCGACTAAATCACCACTACGGAGTCATCCGCCTTTAGTGAAGCAACTTCCCACCACCAAGCGGAGCCCGGCTACTGCTCAGCGGCTTTCTGCTTAAAGGTGCTAGCGAATTCGATCAGCGATTGCGTCAACCAAATGAGGGCAGGATCGTTGGCATGCAGCCCATGCTGAATCAGCGTCATATTAAGGGCAGGTAACTCTTTAGGCGGCGCGACGATCCGCACCGGCAGCATGGTGATAAATCGCTCGGCCATTTGGCGTGGCAACGTCATGATCGCATCAGTGAGCGCAACGACCCGCGCTGCCGCAATATAATTTAAGTTCTTTGAAATCACTCGGCGGTTTAAGTCGTGCTGCACTAAACAATTATCGATATTACTGGGTCTTAAACCGCTGATATCAGACAGTGCCACATGGGACTCACAGGCAAACTGCTGAATATTCAGTGCATCACCTACGCGCTCATTGTCAGTCGCAGCCAAGCAAACCAACTCCTCATCCATCCAAAGATGCTGTATGACACCACTGGGCAGCACACTTTGGCTATCCAGCCCGACCACCATATCCACTTGGCGCTGTTCCAGCCCTTCACTCAGTACGTTGGGGGTGATCAGCTCAATGGAAAAGCTGATATCCGGCGCGTAAGCCAGCAATTGGCTAAGAAACGCCGGATACATCACCTCTTCAAAATAATCCGTGGTGGCCAGGGTGAAATGCCGCTCGCTGGTGGAGGGTAAGAAGTTGATCGGCGGGGCGAGGCCTTCCTGCAACATGGCCAGTGCCTGCTGCACGACTGGCAACAGCGCCAGCGCACGAGGCGTTGGCTGTAGACCATTGTTGGTACGTATTAATAATGGGTCATCCAACGCGTCCCGCAGCCGTTTTAAGGCATGACTAAGGGCGGGCTGGCTTAAATGTAGCTTTTCCGCTGCTCGTGTCACGTGACGCTCACGCATTAGCGCTTCAAATACCAGCAGAAGATTCAAATCAAAATGACGAAGCGAACGCATAGCGCCTCACTATTTATCCAACGAATGGTTTCATTCTAAACATTCATTTCATTCATCGCTAAAAATTCCTTATCGTCGCGCTACTTCAAGCCCTATCCCCCTGTTTTATTTCTACTGCACGCCATAGGAGTACACGCTCGGTGACCCCATCTCAGATCATGCCAAGCCTGTTTGGTGATGTTATCTCTACCTTTATGGGCGTGCCGAAGGCCACGGATCCTAAAACGACCGATGCTGAGGTCGTGGTCAGCGGTGTGCCCTTTGATCTAGCGTGTTCAGGACGATCAGGCACCCGCATGGGGCCAAACGCCATTCGTCAAAGCACTGCTAACCTGATCTGGGAAGGCAAACGCTGGCCTTGGGACTTCGCCCTGGAAGAGCGGCTGCGGGTATGTGACGCGGGCAATCTGGACTACGCCTACGGTGAGCCGGAAAGCCTAGTCGATAACCTTGAGACCCACGCATTGCGGTGGCTAAAAGCCGATAAAAAAATGCTGACACTGGGCGGCGACCACTATATCAGCCTGCCCCTGCTACGCGCTCATGCTCGGGTGCATGGCCCACTGGCACTGATTCATTTTGATGCCCACACCGACACCTACGAGCAAGGCACGCGCTTTGACCATGGCACTATTTTCCACCATGCCCTAAAAGAGGGCTTGGTAGTGCCTGAGCACTCGCTGCAAATTGGTATTCGCACCAGCTATGATCGTCATAACCACCCTTATGAAGTGCTGGATGCAGACTGGGTAAATGATCACGGCCCTGCCGCCGTACTGGAACGCATTCGTGCCCGTGTTGGCCATCATCCAGCTTATATCAGCCTGGACATTGATGGCTTAGACCCTGCCTACGCGCCAGGCACCGGGACACCGGTATGTGGCGGTATGTCTACCGACCTGATGCTAAAAGTGATCCGTGGCATGGTCGGCATGCCGTTAATAGGCATGGATGTTGTTGAAGTAAACCCCGCTTACGACCATGGCGATATCACATCACTCGCCGCAGCCACGTTAGGGCTAGAGTTTTTATATACGCTGGCCGCGTCTAAGCGTGTTGAAAGGTTAAGCGTGTAAATCTCGCTTCACGTTGCCGCCTCTTCACTCACAGTGTTGAGGCGGAACAAGGTTGAGAAGTAGTTGAGCAGTAGACGGCTCCTGCTGATCATTACTCTTCACGCACCAACGTCGCATCAAAAGACACATCAATATCCATGGTATTGCTGTGATCATAGTCGTCTGACATAGACGCCAAATAGGCAAGCGACGTTGCAACACGCCCTTTTACTCGGCCAGTGTCACCATCGACATCCAGCAGCTCTATATCAATGGGCACATCTTGTTCTGTGCCGTAATGGGGCAACATTCCACTTTCAGGAAAATAGCTCACTGAGGCAGCACCCGCGTTGCCATTCATCACTATAAAGCTAATGCTAAGCGTGCCCTGGGTTTCAAATCGCGGTTCTCGATGCCCTTGGACAGTGACATTCATCATGCCCGGCATCAGCTCAGAAAAATTAGCCGTAGAACCTTCCGAGTGCGTAACGACATGCCACTCCTTAGACTCTCCATCTAGCGTGCCGCTGATCTCATCGGCAACGGCGTGCCCGCCCACCCACATAAGCCCACCCAGTAACAGTGCACCGCTCACGTATCGCTGTGGATTTATCATTTATTTTTCTCCTGTTTAATCACTTGTCTAATTCGGCGCCACTGATTTTATTGCTGGTTATTATGCTGGCTGAAACGGGGTGAGTTCGCCTTAGTGCACAGCTAGCGCACTGCTTCTTTTATTATAAAATTCAGCAGATTACTGTCTCGGCCAGGGCTGTTGATCACTGGTAGAGAACATTAGCGCAGTATCGCCTGCACCGAGGACAATCAGCCGCTCCCAGAGCGCACGGGTATGATCATCCATCAACTGGTCGTGGTGAATGACGAGGTCTAATGCGTCGTCCTGCCCCAGCCCCCTTTCTATATAAACCTCAATAAAGGGTTCCCCTGCTGCAACACTTTCCGGCCACTCTGGGATACGCCAGCCAGCGTGACCCTGCTCATCGCGTAGGCTCAGCTTCTCTAGGCCTACCTGTAGCACCGATAGCTCCAGCGGCCCCTGGTCGAACAGAGGCTCGATCGGCTCGAATTCTGGCCAATCACGCACTGCTTCGTTGAGCGAGTCGACGTCACGACAAGAAAACTCGAAGCAGTCAGCATCGTGCTGTTGTGACAGCTCGCGTCGGGCCACATGAACGAGACCTGCAACCTGCCCCATAATAGGTCGAGTAACCAGCCGCCAAGCAACGTCCGGCGTCTGACCAAATTCTGCAGCAGGAGCCACCTGCTTCTCGCCATATATCTCGATAAGCTCGGCGCGACGCGACGGCCCAAGGTTAAAACGCGAAATCTCGACCAGTTCAGCTATCAGTGGCGAACTCAACTCAGGGGTCACATTGGCCTGAGCATAGCGTAGCCGATAGCGGACGTGTGGAAGCACAGGCTCTTCGTTGAGCACTACCAGCAGCGCCTTACCCAATGGGCCAATATCAGCGTCGGCCAAGAACACACTGTCGCTGCCGCCATTATCGGTTAGCGCCTCACGCAGTTGCTCCTCTAACGCCGCCGCCTTCTGGCGCTGCCATGTGTCTTCTGGAATAAAAACCGCCGCGACATCCTCCAGCGAGGCGGCTTTTTCCAGCCGTTGATCTGCCGCCATTTCACCGCCATAGACAACACCACAGGCACCAAATGCAGCACAAAAAGCCAAAGGACGCAGACTCAACATTCAGCTCTCCTCACTCAATCGCTCAGAGCGGCGACGTTAACGAGCACTTTGCTCACGCACAGCGGCAAGATCCCAGTCACGCATTAAGTCGACGGCGACATCCTGGGATTCCAGGTTTTCACCCTTCACCTGCATCATAATTCGACCATCGAGTAATAGCGTCACTTCTGCACGGGAGCGTTCAGGCTCCCACTTCACCACTGCCGCTTCACGCCCTAAACGAACACGCTCCATATTAGGCTGCGCGGCGATCATTGCCGGATTATTAAACATTGCCCCCATGCTTTGTATCAGCGGGCTATCAAGCATCATGCTCGCGGTTATCTGACCATCGCCGTCATCTTGTTGATAAGTGCGCTCAAGCGACGTACCACCAGCGCCAAACATGGCAGCGGCTCCCCCTCCTGCGCTACCGGAGGACGCTTCATGTGCCGTCCAACCATCTGGTGCATCAGGGAACGTTTGGGCAATCAGGCCTGACATCATCTTGCGCATGTCTTCAATAGCAAATTCCAACTCGGTAATTGCCGCGCCGTACTCTTGCTCTTGATAGAGCTCAAGACCTAGCTCGATCTGTTCAACGACCTCATCCGCTAATACGCTTTGTGCGGCTGGAAGCATTAGGACGCTAGCCAGTGCAACAGCCTTGAGACGATGTGTCGACAAGATAATATTAGATTTCATGCCTCTTCCCTCTTAGTAGATATTGTTGGTTATTTCGAAGCCGTTTTACGATTTATCTGACGCTACTTTCTTATGCCTGCCCCCTATCGAATGCGCTCGCTTCATTTGTTTGTGTTGTTTGCTCAGAGGCAACTTTCTGTTTTAACTCACGGAATTTTTTTGACATACCATCCAGTTTAGCTTCCCATTCAGGGTCTGGGGTTTGGCCTTCGATGACGTTGAAGTAGACCTGCATCATGCAGGTCACAGCCAGCGGCTCGAATACCGCCGCTTTAACGCTCCAGGCAAACAACAGAGCAATCAATAGGCCCGTCGCTGACCAGCCTCCAGGAATCAGATACGCTACCAGCGCAGCCGGTGCCAGCATTACCAGAAAGACCAAGAACGACAGCAGATAGATGATTAATGTTAGCCAGGCGGCATTCTTCATCATTGGCTTTAGGTTCTGCCCATAAAGTACTAACGCATCTCGCGAGCTTGCCCATGTATTGGTTGACCGCGTCCGGATGCAATACGCCAGAATCACTTCATCGATAAAGCCTATGGCAACACGTAAAAAGGCTTGCACAATGCGTAAAAACTGCTGCGCCCCTGGAATTGGCAGAATCCGAAACACTGTCCTGACGATGCCAACCAGTGACCTGAGTACTCCCTTGATCAATTGATCCACCACAAACAGGGCACTAGCCTGGCCGAACCGCTGCTTAACCACCTGGCTGGCATGCTGAATTTGTCCACGTCCTTCGGGTAGCGACTGCCCCGCCAACAACTCGACCAATACCGCAATATGCCCTGCTTTAACGACATACAAGAGGTACTCACGCAGCACATACATCACCGCACCAACAATCCCAAAACCAATGGCACCACCCCAAAAAGTTGAAGCCGCGCGAAAACCTTCGTCACCAAAGCCGCCAACGCCCCAGCCGACACCAGCGCCAACGCCCGTCATCAGTACATAGGCCAGCGCAACGCCAAAATAGACCACTAAGCGAAAGATAATAAAAGGTAACGTTCTGAGCATCAGGCCAATGGCCTGACCAAGCCGAAAATCCCACATAAGCATGTATCTCTATTAGTGAAGACGTTAAATAACGTGTCGTCATCAATAACGTTAAAACATGCACAGCAGTGGCGCCCCCTTCGTTTGAAGAGGGTTAACGTGGTGACGGCATGTTATTGCGTCAACACTTTGCTAAGGTGAATGAATAAAGCAGCTCTCTAATAAGAAACATTAACCAAGCGATGGCGAGTGCTCCCATGCCCCTACTCTATTTTTTATCAAGTTTGCTGGCTGCCATACTCGCTCCTTCAATGCTGTACGCCGATAGCCATCATTCAGCGGCGATAGAACGCCTGCTGCCTCCCCCCTCTGGGCCAGTGCTGCTGACCATTGACGGAGCAATCAGCCACACCAATATCGACAATAGCGCCCAGTTCGACGCACTAATGCTTAGCTCGCTAAATTCCTATACGCTCGCCACAGAGACGTCGGTCTCCGACGGCGTTAGCTACTTTGAGGGCTTTCTATTGCGCGACCTGCTGGAATGGGTAGGCGCCGACGGTGAACAGGTCATTGCTACCGCGCTGAATGACTATATTGTTGAAATTCCACTGAACGACTTCTATCAATATGATGTGCTGGCTGCCACCCATATGAATGGCGAAGCACTAACCCCTCGCGATAAGGGACCGCTATGGATTGTCTATCCGCGCAACGATCATCCAGAGCTGCAAGATATCCGCTACGACTACCGCTGGGTGTGGCAACTTAACGGGCTGACCGTGGAATGATCCGTTTTCCGGCTCGGGCACGTATTTACTGGTTGCCGCTGGTGGCCATTGGCCTGTTCATCACTCTTTTATTTTTCTCTCTGCTACGCCTGTCTGGGGTCGAGAAAGATATGCGCAGCAACGTTGATGAGAACATGCTGTGGGTGATCACTCAGTCCCAGTTAGCAAGCCATCGCCTGCAGGAAGCGGTACATCGCCATGCCATGGGGCATACTGATGCTCAGCCAGAACAACGCCTAGATGTGCTCTACAGCCGCCTAATCCTTATGGATCAAGGCCCCCAGCGTCGTTATATTCAAGCCTTAGGCTTTGAACCGCTACTGGATGACACCCTTGAGCAGTTAGCGCACATTGACAGCCTGCTACCGCTATTCTTGCTGGACGAACTACCCTCTGACGATATGTACCGCAATATTCAGCCGCTGCTTACCACATTAAACCGCATGGCCAATGCGGTCATGATGGAAGAGTGGGAAGCTACCGGTGAGCGGCTGGACGACTATCGCGATAGCCTAATGCAGGTGATTTACTCAGCCGTGGGCATACTGGTCACTGGCCTACTGTTAGCCCTGTTATTGCTATGGGCGCTTAGCAAACGCCGGCAGGCACAAGAAGCGCTTACCCAGCACCTTGATCACTTGGAAGACGTCGTCAGCGCTCGCACTCAGGATCTGGAAGATCAGCGTCGCAGGCTGGCAGATTCAATAAACACAGCGCCTGATGGCTTTGCGGCCTTTGATGCCACCGGGCAGTTACAGTTAATCAACGCGCGTTTAGCGCAGTTACTCCCTGAGACAGAATGCATCTTCTCTCCTGGCTCTCCCTTACATGATGTTGTAACGAAGCTCTGCCAAACCTGCGTTAGCACGTCGGCAGTACTGCCTCTTCACCAAGCCAGCGCACAATGCGATATCGAACTTGCTGGCGGCGAGTGGCGACAGTTGACGTTGCGCAGAACGCAATCCGGTGGACACGTCATGCGCCTTGCTGACATTACCTCTTATAAAGCAACAGCGATTGCCTTGGAAAACGCCCTGGAGCGTGAGCGAGGCATAAGTGATTTCTACCGTAGCTTCGCTGCCATGGTGTCCCATCAGTTTCGCACCTCACTGGCAGTGATTGATTCAGGCCTGCAGCGCTTGATGCGCCACCACTCGGGCTACTCGGCAGAAGAGCGGGCTGCCCGCTATCAACGCTTGCGTGATACCGTCGCCCATATGACTGAATTGGTTGATGCCTCGCTGCTGACTGCACAGCTAGACGCGGGGCAGGTAAGTAGCCATCAACAGCCCCACGACCTGATTAAGCTGGTCAGAAAGGCATGCCACTTACATCAGGAAGCGCTCGGCACTACTCGGCTACTCATTAACGTGGAGATTCCGCCGGGATTAAAAACGTTGCAGGTAAGCTGTGACAAAGCGCTAACCGAACACATTATTGATAACTTGCTGACCAACGCCTGCAAATATTCACGCCTGGGAAGCCCCATCAATGTCGAACTATCACGTGATGCAAACGGGGCTTACTGTCGTGTCAGTAATCAGGGAGATGCCATTCCTGATGCCGAGCAGTCGCATATCTTTGAACGTTTCTATCGTGGTGCCAATAGCACCGGCCAGCAAGGGCTTGGGCTAGGACTCAACATTGCCCGCACGCTGGCACATATTCAACAGGGCGAGCTGACATTGCTCCGTTCAACATCTGAGACGACTACCTTCCAACTCACCCTGCCCCAAGTACAGACACAGGCAGATCAATGCGGTACTCAAGTTGATAAGGAGTTAGCACGATGAATGAACGTGCGCCGTTGGTGCTATGTGCTGAAGATCATGAAGAGCTGCGCCGCGATTTATGCGACGAGCTGCGCGAGGCGGGCTACCGCGTTGTGGAAGCTAGCGACGGAGAGGAAGCGCTGGCACATTTGAAGGCGATGCCCGATGTAATTCTGTGCGATATCACCATGCCGCGCCTGAACGGCTATAACCTGCTACAGCAGGTGCGAAATGAATTCCCAGAACTTGCGGATACACCGTTTATCTTTTTGACCGCGCTTTCAGACCGTTTTGACATTATCGAAGGCAAACGCCTGGGTGCCGACGATTATCTGGTTAAACCGATTGACTACGATCTGCTGCTGGCCACGCTAGAAGCGCGACTGCGACAGGTAAGCCGTATGCGCGCCAAAAGCACGCGAGAGCTCGACCATTTGCGCCAAGGTATCCACCACTTACGCAGTGAAATCAGTGAGCACGCCTTTGCTGCAGCCAAGAGTGCACTCGACCTGATGGCCGCCGGTGTGGTGCTGTTGGATAACCGCGGCCAGCCACTGTTGACCAACCGAGCGGCCTTAAGGCTAAACCTCGACAAGCCGCCATTAAGCGGCATTCCTAGCCTGGAAGGCATTAGCGACACGTCCAGCCAACAACTACATCAAGCCGTGCGCAGAAGCCTAGCCGCCAATCGGCTTAGTGCTGAAAGCACTGATTGCCTACGCCTTTCCCGCTTGGGCGGGCACAGCGACCTGATGCTGTTTATCTGCTCACTCGCCAACGGTGCGGCAAACGCTGATAGCCCCGCGGTAGCTGTCATGCTGATTGACCCGAATCAGCGCGTCCAACTACCGGAGCCACTGCTTGCCGAGCTATTCGGGTTCACCCCCACCGAAGCGACTATCGCCACACACTTAGCCGAGGGGCAACGCAAGGAAGATATTGCCGAGCTGTTGGGCGTTTCCTCGACAACGGTGGCCTTCCACTTACGCAACCTGTTCCAAAAAACCGACACTCGGCGGCAGGCGGAATTGATCGCGGTGATTCTGGCCGGCTCAATGAGTCTATCTATTCAACGTTAAGGTCAGCGTATTGAAACCATGATTAATCGTGAAGGCATTTTCCAAAGACCAGACCAAGTGATCGACATCACGGGTTGGGATGTTCACAGAGATTATGAAGTTTTCCCAGTCGGCGCTCGTGATAAATCGCTCCGCGTCTGCCCTGCCTCCCCCCCATATGATTTCTGCCTGCCTGGGCATCGATATTTATTCAAAGAAGCTATAAAAAGTGCGAAAAATTCAGACAAGCCCCGTTATCCAAATCAATACTGGGCTGAAGTGATCGCTTTTCATATCGGTCGATTAATGGGTCTTACACTGCCACCCGTTTTTATTGCAATTGACTCTGTTCGAAACGAACCAGGCACCGTTAACGAGTGGTTTATTGGCTATGCAGATAGTAAGGAGGCTCGCTACTTTCCAGGCGGAGATTACTTGCAACGTCGCATATCAGGGTTCGATAGAGATAAAGGTAGACAGCACAACTTAACCACTATTATTGAGTTAAGTCGCTTGTTAGAGAGAGGCGGGTGGCTGGCTGATGACTGGAGAGAGTACTGGGGACTTTGCCTATGTTTCGATGCGTTAATTGGCAATACTGATCGCCATCAGGAGAACTGGGGAGTCATTTGGGGAGAAAATGGCCCATCCGCACGCTATACGCCTTACTTTGATAATGGCACTAGCTTGGGACATGAATTACAGCCGCGTAAAATGCATAGCATGATGCATGATTCCCACCAGCTAAATGCTTACCTTAGAAGAGGCCGACACCACATGCGATGGGCTAAAGAAGACCAAAACCGTCTACCGCTAATCCAGGGTGTTGCACAATATTGCCAACAGTTCCCTATCGCGCGTCCAATACTGATAGAACGATTGCAGCGTTGGTGCGATGATGACCTTAGAAAAATTCTGAATTACCTAACTTGCTTTGACCTCCCACACCCCTTTACCCAACAGCGTGCTGACTTCGTAGCGTTTTTGACTCTGACAAGGAGAGAGCGCCTGCTGCAGGCCCTGGAGAAATAGTATGACCCGCTTAATCGAACATCTAGTGGAACCACACCGGCTGCTGCTTTATTGGCAGGCGCGTGAGAGCACAAGCCGCTCTCGCTATTTAGTGGGGGAACTGATCAAGCGGGACGGTAAAGTGGTTCTCCTGTACGACCTAAATAGTTCTGAGATGGTCGAAGCAAAACGTATGGGCTTTAGAGGCTACCCGGCATTTCCTCTAAAGAAAACTGAGTACAGCAACCAAGTGCTGGAAGCATTCACTCGCCGCTTGCCGCCACGCAGTCGCCGTGACTTTGGGCGCTATCTCGAGCTACGCGCCATTCCAGCGAATGCTACTATTAGCGACTTCGCCTTGCTGGGCTACAGTGGCGCAAAACTACCCAATGACGGTTTTGAAGTTGTTCACCCTTTCGACAACCCACCTGAGGCCTTCGAGGTATTAATCGAAATCGCTGGGTTCCGTCATGAGTCACAGCTTGAGATAACTGATTTACAGGTAGGTGGCAGTATCCAATTTCTTCCCGAACCTGAAAACCCTGTAGACACTGGTGCCATTTGCATCGCAAGCGCCGGGCACAAGCTGGGCTATGTGCCCAGAGGACACCTCGACATGCTTCACCGTATGTTAGCAGAGGGCGCAATCCTTGAAGGGGAAGTATTCCGTACCAACGGAACATCAGAACGCCCGCTTGTCTATGTTTTGACGCGTATTTTAAAGGGCGACCTACCTATCCAAGCACTAAAAATGCAGGCTTAGTTCAACTCATCTGTTCTACCTAAGGCCCCCACCTCTTGGCTTATGAAGCGGTGGGGGCAAACAGAACTACCCTTGAGAAGCCGCCAGTGCTTGATCAATATCTGCTAACAGGTCGTCGATATGCTCAATGCCAATCGACAAGCGCACCATATCCGGCGTAACGCCTGCGGCCTTTAACTCCTGCTCATTTAACTGGCGGTGCGTGGTAGATGCTGGAATCGAAGAGCAGCTTTTAGCATCACCGATATTAACCAAACGCAGAATCAGCGCCAGGGCATCGTAGAAACGCTCACCGGCTGCCTGGCCCCCCTCAATACCAAAGCTAAGAATTCCCGAGGCATGGCCGTTCATATAATGCTTGGCCAGCGCATGGTCAGGGTGATTTTCCAAGCCCGCGTAGTGCACCCATTTCACCAGCGGATGGTTTTCCAAATGCTTGGCAACGGCTAACGCATTGGCACAAATGCGTTCAATACGCAGTGACAGCGTTTCCAGCCCCTGAAGCAGGTTCCAGGCCGCCTGGGCAGAAAGCGCCGCGCCCATGTTGCGCAGCGGCACCACGCGGGCACGGGCAATAAAGGCAGCATCGCCTACATCGCGGGTATAGCTAACACCGTGATAGGAGATGTCTGGCTCGTTTAGTAGCGGGAAACGGCTGGCATTTTCCGCCCAGGGGAATGTGCCTGAATCGACAATCACACCGCCCACCGTGGTGCCGTGGCCACCGATATATTTCGTGGCCGAGTGAACGACAATATCCGCTCCGTGCTCAATGGGACGACATAAAAACGGCGTAGCGGTGGTGTTATCAACAATCACCGGCACCCCATGGCGATGTGCCGCGTCAGCTAGCTTTTTCAGGTCCACCACGCCACCGGATGGGTTACCGATGCTCTCGCAAAACACCGCTTTGGTACGCTCATCAATTAACGCTTCGATGCCGTCGATATCATCTTTATCGGCAAACCGTACTTGGATGCCTTGGCGTGGCAAAGTGTGGGCAAACAAGTTGTAAGTGCCGCCATACAGCTCACTAATCGAGACGATATTATCGCCCGCTTCAGCGATGGTTTGGATCGCATAGGTAATCGCCGCCATACCAGACGCCACTGCCAACCCTGCAATGCCACCTTCTAGCGCGGCCACCCGCTGCTCCAGCACGGCGCAGGTTGGGTTCATAATGCGCGAGTAAATATTTCCTTCCACTTTCAGATCAAACAGATCCGCCGCGTGCTGGGCGCTATCAAATGAAAACGACGTGGTCTGGTGGATCGGCACAGCAACAGCGTTTTGTGAATCAGGCGCATAGCCATGGTGGAGGGCAATGGTTTCAGGCTTCATAAGAACGGCTCGCTAGTTGATGAAGAGTCACCCTTGATCCTAAACAAGCGCCACTCTGAAGGCCAACGTCGTTTAGTCGAGGTAATAATCCTGATATGTCAGATATTGCACTTATCTCTCCCCATATATTGCTAGAAGTATAGAGCCACCTATTGATGTACAGTATAATTAGCCTGTTAAAATAAGCCTCATGTTAGACTCACGACTTCCATCATTTATTCATACCTATCGACAAAGGAACTGGCGATGCAAACAACGCCTCTAGTACGCAAAACGTCCTGCACCTTAGGTTTAGCTGCCGTACTCACTCTCAGCGGCTGTCAATCAGGTGCAGACATGGGCGGTATGCTCTCCGCTGGCACCGGCCTAGCAGGCGCTGTCACCATGAGTGACGAACAGATGCAACAACTAGGCGATCAAACGATTGCCCAGCTTGATGCCGAAAACCAGCTTGTCGCCAGTGACAGTCAATATGCCGAGCGGCTGGCAAGCCTGACCCAGGGTTGGGAAAATATCGACGGAAACGATCTTGAGTACAATGTCTATCAGTTGGATGACATCAACGCTTTTGCGGTACCCAACGGCTCTATCCGGTTACATACCGGCCTAATGGACGCAATGACAGACGACGAAGTGCGTTACGTTATCGCTCATGAAATTGGCCACGTGGCGCTAGGACACTCCAAGCGTGCTTTCCAAGTTGCTTACGCAGCATCGGCTGCGCGTGAAGCCGCCGCTGCCAGCGGAAGTGCTACTGCAGCGGCACTGTCAAGCTCTCAACTTGGTGAGCTGGGCGAAAAACTGGTGAATGCCCAGTTCTCTCAACGTCAGGAAAATGAAGCTGATGACTACGCTGTTGAGCTGATGCAGCAGTACAACCTGAATACAGAAGCCTCCCTGACTGCGCTACGCAAATTGGAAGCAGCATACGGCAACAACAGCAGCTTTTTCTCCAGCCACCCCGCCCCGGGTGAACGGGCCGAGCGCCTTGAAGCTACGCTAAACTAAGCGCAGCCTACTGCTTCACCACGTATTACTTCAACGCTCGCTACTCCATTGCCTTGCCAAGTAAGCGCCTCTCGGTCTTGCTTGGCAACGGCATTAGCCTGTTCGCGACCATTTGCCCCCTACCACCCACTACCCAACACAAAGCAGCCGTTTGCCCTCACGGGAGCCGCGTGACGTTTCACCCGTCGCACCTCGTTTTTGTGCGTTAGTGGCCAATCCTAGCCCTCTCAAAAAACATTCTAAATAATAGAATGGTTCGAGTATTTTTAATCAATTTTATAATTATGTTAGCCTGCTTACAATATCTCTCGTCGTCCTATAGCGATGAACAGTCATCGCAAATGTAGCGACGTTTTATTTAACGTGAGGTTAAAAGTTATGAAGTTAATCAATACAGTAGCCGCCGCCGCTCTAATTTTATTCTCTGGTGCAGCACTTGCCGAGCGCGGCTCTGGTGAAGCCAATAAGATCTCCTACCCTGATTCATCAGCGCAACACCAAACCGACGCGAGCACGTTCAGTGCTGCTGAGTTACCAATTAGAAATTCGAAGTAATCAGCAACCTTCCTAAATCAGGAATTTGCTAATGGGTGGGCCTTTTGGTCCACCTTTTTCATCGATGGAAAGAGCGGTATATGAGCACCGATGCCCCCCGCATAGATGCAAATGCTCGCTAGTAATCTCTAGAGACTTGCTGTTAGGTCTTTATTAAGCCCCCGTAAGTTAACTCCAATTCACCACGAAGAAACGTCTCTTGTTGTTCGCCATTCGAACAAAATGTTATTTTCTCGCCTCGTATCCACATCGACGCAGCCGAGACACTCATGAGTAATACCCTACCAGAAGATGCTTTAAAGCCGACGGATCGTGATTTTGTTGCCGCTCTGGCTAGCGGGCTGGAAGTCGTGATGGCGTTTGATGAGACGCACACGCGGATGACGCTCAGCGAAGTCGCCGAGCGCACAGGAATGAACCGCGCGAAAGCACGGCGATTTTTACTGACGCTCCACGCCCTTGGCTATGTACGCAAACAGCAACGCTACTTCGAGCTAACCCCCAAAGTGCTACAGCTGGGCTACTCCTATTTAGCGTCTAATAATTACCGAGGCGTCATTCAGCAGTACCTGGAGGATATTACCCGCCAGTGTGGTGAGTCTTCATCGCTTGGAGTGCTCGATGGTGACGACGTTATCTATCTGGCCCGCTCAGCTGCTCCACACCGCTTAATGGCAATCACGCTTTCCGTCGGCACCCGCCTACCAGCGGCATACACATCCATGGGTAGAGTGCTCCTTGCCCAGTTGCCGGATAGCGAGCTGGATAACTACCTGAGCCAGCTCACCTTAACGCGCTATACCGACAAAACTATTACCGATAGCGCATCACTAAAAGCGGCGATTCAGCAAGCGCGGGAACAGGGTTATGCGATTACCGATCAAGAGTTGGATTCCGGTCTGCGCTCGATTGCTGTACCCGTATTTGATACCCATGGGAAACTGGTCGGCGCGATGAATATCAGTACCAATGCCGCCCGCGTGGATATGCCTACGCTGCTAGAAACTTACCGGCCGTTATTGATGGAAAAAGCACAGCTCATTCGCCAATCGGTGAGTGTGTAGCCAAAATGAATGCTTAAGATGGTTCAGGCTATGGTCAAACGGCAAGTCCTCGTCTTTGGATGTCTGGGAGGGCTTGTCTATTGCCTGTTGACATCAAGACGGTTGCAGAAGAGACCACGACATCAATATGCTAAACGTCGCTACACGCTCTCAATTGTGACTCGATCAAGTAGTCCCCACTACTTAGCCGGCGCCTCTCCTGAACCACCAATATCCACGCATGAGTGACGCCAACGCCACCTTGGAAGCCGGCACAGCTAACCGGTCTCCCTCTCCATCTCGCCACATTGACTAAATAGAATGAAAACACTCCTCTACCAACGGGCGTATTGCCTTTAGTAACACATCATTCCCATCAGCCGTTCTCCACCCTAGCTCAACCGAAAAATGGCCCAACGGTAGCGGACAGGGCAGCACCTTCAGCCCTGTCATGGCAGCAATTGAAGTGGCAGCATGCGCCGGTATGGTGGCAATCGCCGACGTCCCTTTCAGTAAGTAGGGCAAGGCAGCAAAATGCGTTGTGGCAGCGACGACGCGGCGCGACAGTCCCCGTTCTGCCAATACTTCGTCGACGATACCCACAAAACCACCCGATGACACCAGGATATGCTCAGCGGAAACGAAGCCTTCGATATCTAGCACTGCTGTCGCCCAGTGTTCAGGATCCACTACACAGGCGTAACTCGCCTCACCGAGTAGACATCGGCTCAAGCCACTTCTTGCCAATCCTCCTGAGCTAATCGCCAAGTCCAAGTTTCGTCCTGCCAGGGCATCAGCGACCACTTGGCTGTGAGCTTGCCGGAAAACCAGGCGTAAGCCGGGCATTGCGTGCGCCGCACGCTCGATCAGACGTGATCCAATGGCGATTTCAAAGTCATCGGAAAGACCAACTGTCACAGACCGCCCCTCGAAACTGCGTCCTAATGGCGACACCATGGCAAGGCTTTGGCGGATTTTTTGCAGCGCCTCTGAAACAACGAGCTTCAACTGTTGAGCAAGCAGGGTCGGCGCCAGCCCGCGCCCGGTGCGCAGAAACAACGGATCACCATAAACGTCTCTCAAGCGCTTTAATGCCGCACTCACCGCCGATTGGGTCAACCCTAGCCGCGTTGCTGCGCGACTCGCACCGCCCTCTTCATAGAGAGCTTCAAATACCTTGAGTAAGTTCAGGTCCGTTTTTGCGATATCAACTTTATTCATAACAAACAGAAACAAGCCTATCTTCATTAATATCGCTATAGCTTATAGCATTTTTTGTTATCAACTTTTGACGCGTTTTTCCCAAAGGTACCCAGCATGACGCAAACGACCGTTGCCGCTCTCCAAATCGGCTCACTCCCCTCAGGCAAAGCCGCTACACTCGATCTCATCCTCTCCTATGAGTCTGCCATTATTGAAGCGGGTGCCACCTTAGTGGTGTTGCCCGAAGCCGTACTCGGTGGCTATCCCAAAGGGGAGATTTTCGGCACTCGGCTTGGCTACCGGCTGCCCGAGGGCCGTGACGCTTTCGCCGCTTACTTTGCTAACGCAATTGATGTTCCTGGCCCTGAAACAGAAGCTCTTGCTGATCTCTCGGCGCGTACCGGGGCAACCCTCGTGGTAGGCATTATTGAGCGTGATGGCAGCTCGCTCTACTGCTCAGCGCTATTCTTCGACCCTGAACAGGGGCTTATCGGCAAGCATCGCAAGCTGATGCCAACAGGCACAGAACGATTGATTTGGGCTCAAGGTGATGGCTCCACCCTAACCACTGTGAATACCCAAGCAGGGACTGCAGGTGCCGCTATCTGCTGGGAAAATCATATGCCGTTGCTGCGCACCGCTATGTACGCCAAGGGGGTTGAAATATGGTGCGCCCCCACAGTGGATGAACGCGATGTCTGGCAAGCATCCATGCGCCATATCGCCCACGAAGGGCGCTGTTTCGTCGTTAGCGCCTGTCAGATCCAACCCTCTCCCGCCGAGCTTGGCATTGAAGTAGCAGATTGGGACAGCAATCGCCCGCTGATTCGCGGCGGCAGTCTGATCGTTGGCCCGTTAGGAGACGTGCTTGCAGGACCGATGCGCGAACAGGCAGGCTTGCTAACAGCGCAGGTAGATACCGCCCAACTCATTCAGGCACGCTATGACTTTGATGTTGTTGGGCATTACTCCCGCCCTGATGTATTCGAGCTAACCGTCGATGAGCGGCCAAAGCAGGGGGTCGTCTTTAATTGCTAACGGTCTGTGCCACTGGCAGACGTTACGTGGGTAAGATGAACTGCACCTATCCCAGGTAGCGTTAGCCATTAAACGCACCGCCAGGACATATGCGTAGTGACGCTCAGCAACTGACTGCCTAGTGATACTTAACAAATAGTTCGCAGAGTAAGTTTTATAGAGTTCTGAGTAAGTAGTCACTCAGAACTCTATGCTTTGTTACTATTTGCTCGACGGCCCCAGGAAACGCGTTTCACTAACACGCGTTACCGATGGTTCTTCCAGCGATGTAAAGCGCAGCTCAATGGGGTGGCTGGGTTGAGTCAAAACACCCTCATCGGCGCTGAGAGCAACCCGTAAGCGGCGAGTCTCGTTAGCCTCTACGTCAATGGTTTCCATGCCTTGTAAGCGCAGCCCTGGCAAGCCGGATGCCGTTAACACATAGCGGTGAGGATCGGTATCTTGATTGCGCAGCGTTACGTTGTAGTAGTTGACGATGCGTCCACTTTCGGTGCCTTCAAACAACGCTTGGCGATCTCGCGCAATATCAACATCAATGGGTACTCGGGTATTCAAGAAGCCAACGAGTAGCGCCACCATAGAGAGCAACGCCACAGCATAAGCGATCAGTTGAGGGCGCCAGAAACGGGTGCCTTTTCCCTCCAACGCGCGCTCCGTGGTATAGCGTACGAGGCCAAGCGGTTTATTAAGCCGTGCCATGACGCTGTCACAGGCATCAATACACGCGGCGCAGCCAATGCATTCGTACTGCAGCCCATCACGAATATCGATCCCTGTTGGGCATACCTGAACACACAGCTCACAATCGATGCAGTCACCAACACTGGATGTCTTAGCAGCTTTTTGATGATGATTACGGCGAGGCTCACCACGCGCAGCATCATAAGAAACAATCAGTGTATTAGCGTCGAACATTGCCGACTGAAAACGCGCGTAAGGACACATATGGAGGCAGACTTGGTGGCGTAGCCAACCCGCATTCAGGTATGTAAAAACCGTGAAGAAGCCGATCCAAAATAGCGCCCAGGGGTGCGCATTCAAGCTGACAAAGTCCACCACCAACGCTCTAATCGGCGTGAAGTAACCGACAAAGGCGATCCCCGTTGCCAGCGCGATCAGCAACCAAGCCGCATGTTTAGCGGTTTTGCGCCACAGCGTGTCAAAGGTACGTGATGCGTTATCACGACGTATGCGACGGTGCCGTGGCCCTTCCAAGCGATGCTCAAACCAGATAAACAGAAAGGTCCAAACGCTTTGCGGACAGCTATAGCCACACCACACGCGCCCCGCCGCTACCGTGATCAAAAACAAGCCAAAGGCGCACAGCACCAAGATCCAGGTGAGCAAGATAAAGTCTTGTGGATAAAACGTCGCCGCAAAAATATGGAACTCTTGGGCAGCAAGGTCAAACCATACCAGCGGCCGGTCCCCCCAATTAACCCATGGCAAGCCAAAATACAGCGCCATTAACAACCAGTTTGAGTAACGCCGGATGCGTTGAAAGAAGCCGCCAATTTCTCGCACATAAATATGCCCAAGCTTGGATGGCTTATTACTGGGTGGCTTGTTACTAGCAGGCTGATGACGGGAATCATTAGCAGAAGGCGAGTGGTATTCAACCGCTGCCTCAGTGGTTAGGTTTTGCAATGGAATGCGTTGCGTCATACCGATATCCAGAATAGAGGGAGTGGAGGTCATACGGTCGAGGGGCGTCGCCGATTATTAACCACCACTATCCCCACTACGCTGACTAACAAACAGGCGCAGTTTTAGATAAATATTGCGTATCAGTTGCGTCGAAACAGCTTATAAATTCACCTTCTGATATGCTTTTTATTAATGAATTTGAGCCTGTTTTAAATTTCCCACATGCGTCACAGTGGCATTTCCCTCTAGCAGAGAGTTTCACTTGTGCCACTTAAAACTGTGATGGAGTATCCTGGGGCTATCCTCAACGCACCGACGGTTTATCCCATGAAACGTTACGAACAATTTGCCGATGAGATCGCCACGTTGATTCGTCAGGGCGTGCTTGGCCCTGGGGAGCGAATTCCCTCGGTTCGCTAGGCCAGTCGTCACCATGGGATCAGCCCATCCACGGTGTTTCAGGCGTACTACTTACTCGAAAACCGCGGTCTCATCACGGCACGAGCACGCTCAGGCTATTTTGTTCGTGAACATGCTCGGCGCTTGCTGGGCGAGCCACGTGTGACGTTGCAGCCCACTGACCCCGCGGAAGTAGAAGTCAGTGAGCTAGTGTTCTCGGTGCTCGACTCACTGCAGGATGATCGAACGGTGCCTTTTGGGTCAGCTTTCCCAAGCCCTGAGCTTTTCCCGCTTTCTCGGCTGAGCACCAGCATGACACGTGGTCTGCGCGAGCTTTCTCCTCAGCAGGTAGTGGCCGACATGACCACCGGGCATGTCGACCTGTGCCGACAAATCGCCCTGCGCTACATGCTGGGGGGAATTCAGCTTCCAATGGAAGAGCTGGTGATTACCAATGGCGCGATGGAAGCGCTCAACTTAGCCCTGCAGTGCGTGACCCAACCTGGCGATTTGGTGGCGGTTGAGTCCCCGGCGTTTTATGCCAGCCTGCAAGTATTGGAGCGGCTAAAACTGCGTGCAGTGGAGATTCCAGTGCATCCGCGCGAGGGTATCGACCTTGATGTGTTAGCGGAGCGGCTAGCATCGTTACCTATCAAAGCCTGCTGGTTTATGAGTCATCTGCAAAACCCGCTCGGCGCCAGCCTAAGCAATGAGCGTAAGCAGACCCTTTATCAACTATTAAAGCAGCACCAAGTCCCTATGCTAGAGGATGACGTGTATGCCGAGCTTTACTTTGGCAGCACGCCACCTGCCCCAGTGAAGGCGTTTGATGATGAGGGGTTAGTGATTCACTGCAGCTCTTTCTCGAAATGTTTGGCGCCTGGCTATCGCGTTGGCTGGGTAGCCGGGGGGCGCTACGCCGAAGCTATTTCAAGACTGAAGTTAATGACGACTATTTCGCCCTCCATTCCCGCGCAGGCAGCCATTGCCGACTATTTACAGCACGGCGGCTATGACCGTCACTTACGTAAGCTCCGCCACGCTCTGGAAGCCCAACAAGGTAGTATGCTGGCGTCTGCAGACCGCTACTTTCCCACCCAAACGCGTATTACCCGCCCTGATGGCGGCTACTTTTTATGGGTAGAGTTTCCTGAAAAAGTTGACTCACTACGCTTATTTAACATGGCGCTCGACCACGGTGTTAGCTTAGCGCCAGGCCCCATTTTTTCTGCAACCCAGCAGTTCCGACACTGTGTACGCTTAAGCTATGGCCACCCGTGGACAGCACGCAGCGAGCGGGGCATGACCCTGGGGCAGTTATTAACTCTTTTTTAACCCCCTTGTTTTAATCCTCCCTATTTTAACAGCCCTGTTTTAACAACTCGATTCTAGTAGACCGGTCACAACTTATTGCCGCCATGTTGCTTACCTCGTGGCGCTCTCAATCAACTGATATGGTTGTTTAATAAAAATCTGAGTCTGTTATGAAATACAGCAGACAATAGACTACTCCGATGAAGCCACACAGCGGCTATACCGGCCCGCTATTGAGTTAAAGAGGGTGGCTGTCACCGGAGGAAGCACCATGTTCGGAATTGAGGCCGTTGACCTGGCCAGAATTCAGTTTGCCTTTACGATTTCCTTTCACATTATCTTTCCTGCCATCACCATCGGGCTAGCCAGCTACTTAGCGGTATTAGAGGGTCTCTGGCTTAAAACCCAACGGGATACCTATCGCCTTCTTTACCATTTCTGGTCAAAAATATTCGCCGTTAATTTTGCGATGGGGGTGGTATCCGGCATTGTGATGGCGTACCAGTTTGGGACCCACTGGAGCGGATTTTCCGCCTTTGCAGGCAGCATCACAGGGCCCTTGCTCACCTATGAAGTGCTTACCGCCTTCTTCCTTGAAGCCGGGTTTTTAGGCGTAATGCTATTTGGCTGGGAACGTGTCGGCCGAGGCTTACACTTTTTCGCTACCTGTATGGTTGCACTCGGCACCATCGTGTCGATGTTTTGGATTCTCTCCTCCAATAGTTGGATGCAGACACCTCAAGGGCACGAAATTGTTAATGGCGCGGTGATTCCAGTTGACTGGATGAAGATTGTCTTTAACCCCTCGTTCCCCTATCGACTTGCCCATATGGCCCTAGCCGCCTTTTTGAGTACAGCCTTATTCGTCGCTGCCTCCAGCGCTTGGCTGCTGCTACGGGGTAAGCAGTCTGCCGAGGTACGGACGATGCTTTCCATGGCACTCATTATGCTGGCAATCACCGCTCCGCTACAGGCTGTGGTGGGAGACTTTCATGGCCTCAATACGCTTAAACATCAGCCTGCCAAAATCGCCGCTATCGAAGGGCATTGGGATAACAGCAGCGGCGAGCCCACCCCACTCATTCTATTCGGCTGGCCCGATATGGCGCGCGAAGAAACCCGTTTCAAACTGGAGATCCCTGTGCTGGGAAGCCTGCTGTTAAAACATAGTTTGACCGAGCAGGTGCCCGCCCTTAAAGAGTTCGCCCCACAAGACAGACCCAATTCGACCATCGTGTTTTGGAGCTTTCGCTTGATGGTGGGGTTGGGCGTATTAATGATTTTGCTTGCCATCGTGGGCAACATCCTGCGCCTCAAAGGTCAACTTTATGGCTCCCATAAATTTCTTATCTGCACCCTATGCATGGGGCCAGCAGGTCTGGTGGCACTGCTAGCGGGCTGGTTTACCACAGAAGTAGGCCGACAACCCTGGGTAGTTTACGGGTTATTAAGAACCACCGATGCAGCATCAGCGCACAGTGCTGTTCACCTCAGCATTAGCTTAACTATTTTTGTGGTGGTGTATCTGGCGGTTTTTGGCACCGGCGTTGTGTACATGATGCACTTGGTAAACAAAGGCCCAAGCGAGCCCTCCACACCTACGCTAGGCGGCCCGGGCCATCATCGCACGCCAGCTCGCCCTCTCTCGGCGGCCAATGAAACGCTGAGCACAACTCACTAATTAGAACGGGGTGCACTATGGGAATTGATCTATCACTCGCCTGGGCCATTATCATTCTGTTTGGGTTGATGATGTATGTAGTCATGGATGGGTTTGACTTGGGCATTGGCTTGCTCTTTCTGCATGTTCATAACGAGCAAGACCGAGACATTATGATGAACACCGTTGCGCCGGTGTGGGACGGTAACGAAACGTGGTTGGTGCTAGGCGGAGCAGGGTTGTTTGCTGCGTTCCCCCTCGCCTACGCAGTCGTGTTGGAAGCGCTGGCTATTCCGCTGATCGTGATGCTGCTAGGGCTGATTTTTCGCGGCGTCGCCTTTGAGTTTCGCTTCAAGGCCTCCCCCGAGCGACGGCATGTATGGGATAAAGCTTTCATTGGCGGCTCGCTGCTGGCAACGGCAGCCCAGGGCATTGCATTGGGTGCTTATATTCAAGGTATCGCTTTCGACGGCACTCACTACAGCGGAGGAGCGCTGGATTGGCTAACGCCATTCTCGCTATTTTGCGGTATCGGCTTGCTGTTTGCTTATGCTCTGCTTGGCAGCACTTGGCTGATTATGAAAACTGAAGGGCTCTTGCAACAACGGATGTACCAGATCACCAAACCGTTAATCATCGGGCTACTCATTATGATCGCCCTGATAAGCGTATGGACACCGCTGGCCTATCCAAACATTGCGTCACGCTGGTTTTCGTTACCCAACCTACTGTGGTTCTTACCGGTGCCGCTATTAGTAGCTATCACCGGCTGGTGGCTGTGGCGTGCCATTACTTATCAGCGCAACGCGCTTCCCTTTATTTTGGTACTGGGGCTGGTTTTTCTAGGCTATAGCGGTTTGGGCATTAGCTTGTGGCCAACCATTATTCCGCCGAATGCATCTATCTGGCAGGTTGCCGCTCCGCCCCAAAGTCAAGGCTTTGCCTTAGTGGGAACACTGTTTATTTTACCAATTATTTTGATGTACACCGCATGGAGCTACTACGTCTTCCGCGGCAAGGTGAAGCCGGGTGATGCCTACCATTGAACAAGCTGATGTTGATCAACGTACTGGTATTAAGGAACGTACAGGAGCAATGCAATGAAATCACTCGCTAAGCGTTTAGGCTGGTTAATGACCCTTTGGTTGTCGAGTGTTGGTGTTCTGTTACTGCTTTCACTGGGAATTAAGCTCATGATGGGGCTAGTGGGCTTAACCAGCTAAACGACTGACTTTGTCTGGTCAACGTATTAGGCATGGGGTCATAGGTTATGAATGCTCTATGGCAACGTGCCTGCCACTGAACAATATTCACCGCTGTACAAAATCCGACGTTGTTGATGCCGCCGAAAAATCGCGCAGCTCCCTTACTCTTTCACGCCTCCAACTCCCCACTCGCCTTCATCAAGACCAAAGTATAAGAATTACAATTATCAAAAATTGATAACTTTTTTTTCCTTTGCTTATTTTACTGCGTATCGTTTATCAAAATTTGAGGTAATTTCGATGGGGCCATCCGACCGCATGCTGGCGCTGCTGTGCTGCCTAGCCAATCAAGGAGAAGCAATGACGGTGAAGTCGCTGGCCGAGCTAACCGCTCAGCCAGTCTCGACTGCATACCGCCACCTGCGCCAACTTTTGGCCTGGGGCCTAGTCAGCGAGCGCGAGGGTGGCACCTATGCGCCAGGCCCTCAGGCGGTGCGTCTGCACCAAGGTTTCGAACACCACAACGAACTGCTTCGCTGGGCTCGCCCGGTGCTGATCGAGTTGACTGAGACCACCCAGGAGAGCTCAGCGCTGCTGATAGCAGTACGTGACCACGCCCTCTGCGTAGAGATGATCGATAGCCCACAGCCGCTGCGCTGCTGCTACCACCGGGGCCAAGTGCAACCGTTACTCAAGGGTGCCAGCGCTCGGGCGCTGTTGGCCTGGATGAGCGAAGAAGAGCGTCAAATGGCACTGATGCTTCGCTCGGCGGCGGAGCGGGACGATGCCCTGATCGGCCTTGAGGCTATTCGCCAGCAGGGCGTAGCGATCAGTCTGGGCGAAATAGATCAAGGGGTGTGGGGCGCCAGCGCGCCAGTGTTCAACGGCCGCAGTCGCCTTAAGGCTGTGATCAGTGTGATGGCCCCCAGCGCCCGGGCTCAAGACCGAGCCGAGGCCCTGAGCGAGGCCACGCGCCTCAGTGCACAACGATTAGGAGAACTCCTGCAGTGACACAAGCAGATAATGAGGCGGCGCTGATGGCGCCCTGGCAAGGCCGGGTCGATAACACGGAGACAGGTGACGCACGGCGCTGGCATCAGGTGATGCGTCCGGTTTCTCAGGCCAAGGCGCCGGGGCGCGCTTTGTTAGGTTTTTGCTCTGATGCTGGCGTCGCCCGCAACCAAGGACGGACGGGGGCCAGTGAAGGCCCCCTGGCGCTGCGTCGCCAGCTAGCTAACCAGGCTTATCACCTAACGGCACCGCTGTATGATGCCGGCGATGTGGTCTGCCAAGGCGACAACCTAGAGAGCGCCCAGCAAGCCTTCGCCGGGCAGGTGTCCGAACTGCTCGAACAGGGGCATCGGGTTATCGGCTTAGGCGGCGGCCACGAGATCGCCTTCGCTAGCTTTTCGGGGCTGCTAGCTCACGCCCAACGTCAGGCGACGATGCCGCGCCTAGGCATTCTCAACCTGGATGCTCATCTTGACCTACGCCAGGCCGAGCGCGCCAGCTCCGGCACGCCCTTTCGGCAGTGCGCCGAGCTGTGCCAAGAGGCGGGCATCGACTTCCACTACACCTGCCTTGGCGTGAGTCGTGGCGGCAATACACCAGCGCTTTTCGCCCGCGCCGAGTCGCTGGGAGTGGAGTGGGTGCTCGACGAGCAGTGTCGCTCGCTGGACAGCCCCGCGATGAAAGCCGCTCTGGAGCGGCTGCTGACACAGGTCGACTGGCTCTACCTCACCATCTGCTTAGACGCCTTACCAGCCTGGATTGCCCCGGGCGTCAGCGCCCCTTCCGCCCGGGGCATCGAGCTGTCCCTGGTTGAGGATGTCATTGATCATCTAGCCGCACGCGTTGCGCTGCCAGTAGTGGACGTAGCCGAGTTCAATCCAAGCCTGGATATAGACGCGCGAACGGCCCGTGTGGCGGCCCGTCTGGTCGAGCGCCTGGCGCGCTAACCAACGATTAACCGGTCGTCAACGGCCACCCCTACCCGACCGCCCTGAGCGGCACACAACAACTCATGGAGCATCAACATGCACTTTACTCTGGATGCCGTGTCCACCACGGCACTGGCGCTGATATTGCTTGCATTTGGCGCCGGGCTTAAGCGCCGGCTCAACTGGCTGGAACACTTCTGCGTCCCTACCCCAGTGATCGGCGGTTTCGGCTTCGCCCTGCTGGCCTGGCTGCTGCGCGATCTTGGCTTGGTTACCTTCGAGCCTTGACACGGCGATGCAGAGTCCATTGATGATCGCCTTCTTCACCACCGTGGGCCTGGGTGGAAGCCTGGCGCTGCTCAAGAAGGGCGGTAAGGCGCTGGGCATCTATCTAGTGGCCTGCTGGCTGCTGGCGCTGATGCAGAACGGCGTGGGCATTGGCATGGCCAGCCTGCTTGGCCTCGACCCGCTGATCGGCCTGATGGCCGGAGCCACCTCCTTAGAGGGCGGCTTTGGCGCAGCAGCGGCCTTTGGCCCTGAGGCGGAAGCCCTGGGTGCCCAGGGTGCCACTACTGCCGCCATTGCCTCTGCCACCTTCGGCATGATTGTCGGCGGTGTGATCGGCGCGCCCATCGCCCGCTGGATCATCGATCGTCGGCAGATTCCGGTTGTCGCCGAGGACGTGCATGATCTGGAGAAACTGCAAGCCGAGGAGCGCCCCACCCAAGCGCCCATCGACAGCCGTACCCTGCTGCGCGTGCTGGCCGTTGTAGTACCGATCATGGTACTGGGAGTGTGGTTCAAAGAGGCCCTGTCAACTCACCTAGGGGTCATCCTGCCGAGTTATGTGGGCGCCATGTTTGTCGCCATCCTGCTACGCAATCTTAATGATCGCTTCCACTGGGTCAGCATGCCAGACAACGCCCTCGCCACCCTGGGCGACGTAGCCTTGGGCGTCTTCCTGACCATGGCAATGATGAATCTTAAGATCTGGCAGCTCCAGGAGATGGGCGGCTCACTGCTGTTAATCCTGCTGGTGCAGACCTTGGCCATCGTCTTCCTGGCCGTGGTGGTGCTGTTCCGTCTGCTGGGCCGCAACTACGACGCCGCAGTGCTTACCGCGGGCTTTATTGGCCACGGTCTAGGCGCTACTCCCAATGCGGTGGCGAATATGAGCGCGGTGTGCGAGCACTATCGTGTGGTGTCGCATAAGGCCTTCATTATCGTCCCGCTGTGCGGCGCCGTGCTGATCGATATTGTCGCCATCCCCGCCATTACCTGGTGTCTGAACGCCTTCGCCTGATCAATGTTCGTCCGACAACGCTAGCCTCTGGATTCAGCTGGCGTTGTCGTTTTTGTCGCCGATGCCGCGAAGGTACTCATTACCTCTAGCCACACCTCTGCTACCGGTGAAGGCAAACCCTCGCGGCAAATTGCGCTCCCCAGGCACCTGCTCCAACTCCTCCATGGCTTTCGACCGTATAACGCCAATCAGAAACGCATTAGGACACGTTATCCTCTTTAGTAACGGGCTCTTCGATGGGCTCGCCATTCTCATCCAGCAATTGGTGATCATATGCTGCTTGAAGCCCCGTCTCTTCAGCAGCGGACTGCTCCTCTTGCAGTGGTTCTTCTTCAACTGATTCTTCCACCAAGTCTGCCCAGTAATCAATGTGGCCAGGATAAGCTGGCGATATAATCGCCACCACAATACCAACGACAGAAAATAGCGAAAATGCGTAGGCATAACCAAAGCCGTCCACCAGCATACCAACAACCGGCGATCCTACTGCCTGCCCAAGCGCACAGGCCATAAAAGGCAAGACTGGCCCCATGGAAAGCCGCCCCGGCAATAGCCGAATCCCCGTCATCAGATACAGTCCCGTTAAGCTCATGTAAGCAAGTCCAAACACCATGGCGGAAAATATCGCCAATGCTAACTGGCCTGGACTGGCAGCAAGCAACACCAAGCTTGAAGACAACATCATTAACATTAATGCCTGCGTAATAGGAGGGTTATTACGGTCAGCCAAATCACTCACTACGGCACCTCCAAGCCCAGCAAGTCCTACGGCAAACCAAAGCCAACCAGTTTGATTAGGAGGCAACCCACCAAGGGTAACGGCCAAATCAGGCGCAAAAAGCCAGAACGGCGAAGACACAAACCCCATAGCGAAAGCAAAGAGTGATAGCCGGGTAAGGCGCGACCACTGTAGCCGCGTGATTGGCGGTGGCGGCGCCGCATTCGCTGGCACAACCCGAGAGACCGAAGGAATAAAGTACCAGGCAGCAATGACCCCTAAGCCTGCCAAAACAGCAAAGCTAGTGTAGGTAAAGCGCCACGCATCGGCCAGGAAAACGACCGTCGGCACTGCTACGATAATGCCAATACTGGTGCCAGCATTCATGATAGAGCTAACGCGGCCATGCATTGTTCGGATCACCAGCGCCTGCATAGCAGCCGTCAGAGCGGGCATCATCAAGCCGGTACAAATGCCGCAGACAAAAACACCTACGCCGAGCGATAAGGCGCCAGAAGACTGGCTGATAAAGACAAGGCCAGCCACACCAAATCCACCTGACAACACCGCTAAATTACGCGCACCGAGCCGATCGGCTGCAAGCGGTGCGAACAACGTCGCCAAGACAAAACTAATAAACGGCAGCGCCCCAATAATGCCAATCAAGTACGCTGTCAGTTCTAGCTCGGCGCTAATGGAAGGCACAAATAAACCAAACGCAAAGCGCGCAAGTCCATAGCTAATCGCTACCAGCGCTGCACCAAATAGGGCGAACCCCATGTTCGACAAGGTTTTCATACCGAGCACTCCACGGCCGTGTGTGTCTTGTGCATCAAGCTGATCTATCAACTGCGCCACCAATAGCTTACTTCGCTGGGTGATTGCAATCTCCGGCTGTGTGGCTGCCGCAAAGAGGTATGATTTAGTCGATACGCAGAATGCTTAAGTTAAAAATAAGCATTAAAAGAAGGTGACACTGAAAGTTTCACCGCTAGCTGCCAAGGGCGTTGATAACATCGCTAAGAAGTCACTTCGGTTGTATCAACCCATCACCGTTGCTTTGAAAGCAACAAATTTGTCATTAAAACGACTCTTTTCTACCCGCCAAGTCGCTTAGCTTACAAAAAGCCGAATAAAGGCACCGACAACAGTAGGGATAGGAAATGTTTTCAGATAAACAAGTTAGTGAAGCCACTGCTTTGCGGCATCGGCTACACCAGCAGCCCGAGCTTAAATTCCAGGAAAATAACACCGCCGCGCTGGTCGCGGAGCGGCTAAGAGCGCTTGGCTATCGCGTTACCGAAGGTATTGCCACTACAGGCGTTATGGCTGAGCTAGCGACCGGTCACGAAGGCCCAGTGATTGCCTTTCGCGCCGATATGGATGCGTTACCCATCAAGGAAGCCAACACATTTGAGCATCGCTCCCAACGGCAAGGTTTGATGCATGCCTGTGGTCACGATGGGCATACCGCCACGCTTTTGTTGGCTGCCGAGGCCATCATGGCGCTGCGTGACGAGCTGTGTGGACACATTAAACTGCTATTTCAGCCTGGCGAGGAAGGTGGCAATGGTGCCGACATCATGGTCAAGGCAGGGGTATTGGAAAACCCCAAGGTGGACGCGATATTTGGCTACCACAACCGCCCTGGTTTCCCAACAGGCCAACTGTTTGTTAAACCCGGGCCGGCTATGGGCGGTAACGACACTTATAAAATCACTATCGAAGGTATTTCCGGCCATGCCGCCATGCCGCACTTGGCGGTAGATCCTATTTATGTCGGGGCATCGCTGGTACAGCAGTTGCAAGGGTTAGTGGGCCGCCACAAATCGCCGCTGGAAGCAGGCGTGATCACTGTAGCTGCTTTCCATGCGGGCGATGCCGCAAATGTGATTCCTGGCCAAGCCGAGCTGCTAGTGAATATCCGCAGCGACCGCCCCTCTTCACGCGAAGCGCTTGCAGGCAAGCTTAAGCAGGTAACCGCTGGCGTATGCGCAGCCCACAGTGCGCAGTTTCATCTGGAACACCTACACCAGGTGCCCCCCCTGGTTAACGACCCTGCGTGGTCAGAACGTGTGTTAGCGGTTGCCAACAAGCACGGAATAAGCCACGACATTCAGCAGCTGGACTATATGCCCACTATGGGTGCCGAAGATTTCGCGTTCTACCTGCAGGAAGTACCGGGGTGTTTCTTCTTTGTCGGTAATGGCGATAGCGCCTATCTGCACAACGAGCACTACGACTTTAACGATGCTGTTCTGCCGGTCGCAGGCGGGATGTTTGTGGCGCTGGCAAAAGAGCTGTTAGCACGAGCGTAATTCTCTGCAGGCCTCTCATTATTACGATTAAAAAAATAACGTTAAGTAAAAAGGATTAATACGATGCAAGGTGTTCTTTCATCTATTGAGCGTGTGGGTAATAAGCTCCCACACCCGTTTATTCTCTTTGTCATTTTGGCTGGCGTAGTTGTGGTCGTCTCAGCCCTGCTTGCCGCACTCGGCGTTTCAGCGGTTAACCCGCAAACCGACGCAGTGGTGCAGGTACGCAGTCTACTCTCGGCTGATGGCATTGAGTTTATGCTGACCAGCGTGGTCAGTAACTTCGTTAACTTCCCTCCCCTCGGCCTTATTTTGGTGGTGATGTTTGGCATTGGTTTGGCCGATAAAGTGGGCTTAATGTCGACCTTGATGCAGGTGAGCGTGGCGAAAGCACCACCCGCTCTGCTCACTTTCTGCGTTTTTATGGCGGGTATTTGCGGCAGTATTGCCTCCGATGCCAACTACCTGATCCTGATCCCGCTAGCCGCCATGGTGTACTACTCGGTGGGCCGTCACCCAATCGCCGGTGCAGCTGCCGCCTACGCAGCGGCAGGCGCCGGGTTTGATGCCAGCCTGTTCATTACCGTCGGGGATGCGCTGTTTGCTGGCATAACCACGGAGGCCGCACGCTTGGTAGACCCAGACGCCTACGTCTCACCTGTTGATAACTACTACTTTGTGGCCTGCTCAGTGTTTGTGCTGGCAATTGTTGGCACGTTAGTCATCGATAAGATCGTAGAGCCGAGGCTGCAACGCACCCTACCGATAAGCAAAGACTTTAAAACTGACATTATAAAACCGGCATTAACCGACGCAGAAAAGCGCGGCCTAAAGCGGGTAGGTATTGCCACACTGATTTACCTAGCGCTGATCTTAATTGCCGTGGTGCCCGAGGCATCACCACTGCGCAATGAAGAGGGCGGCTTGATCCCCTCGCCCTTTTTGCGCTCACTCGTGCCACTGATGTTTGGCTACTTCGTCACTATTGGCTTGGTATACGGCATCACCACCGACAAGATCACCAGCAGCCGTGATGTACCACAACGCATGGCGGAGTCTGCCAGTGACTTAGCACCTACCCTAGTACTGTTCTTTGCCATTTCGCAGTTTATTGCTTATTTCCGCTGGTCAGAATTGGGGCAATTTATTGCTATTGAAGGCTCCAATATTCTGCAAAGCACCGGATTTACCGGGCTACCGCTAGTAGGCGCGTTTATTGCGATGAGCGCAGTGCTGAACGTCTTTATGACCAGCGGCTCCGCTCAGTGGGCATTAATGGCCCCGGTATTCGTGCCGATGCTGATGATGATCGACTTCGATCCAGCTTTTGTATTGGCAATGTTCCGCATAGGCGATTCCAGCACGAACATCATCTCCCCTATGAGCCCATATTTTTCGGTAGCACTGGTGTATATGCAGCGCTATAAGCCAGATATGGGGCTAGGCACGTTGATAGCCACCATGCTGCCGTTAGCCATAGGCTTTTTGCTCGCCTGGTCAGCGTTTTTGATGTTCTGGCTGGCCATGGGCTGGCCAATTGGCCCAGGCGTATACATGATGGCTAACTGATACTTCAGTACGTCACTGCATCGCCATCATTAACTTCCACAAATAGTCGGCAGCGGGCGAAAGCCTTCTGCCGACTCTACGCACCAAATTGCCTTGGCTACTAGCGGCCATAGGGTGGTCAATGGGAATCGCCTTCAGCAAACCAGCGTTTACTTCGCTGCGTGCAGCAGCAGCCGTCATAAACGACACGCCAATCCCCGCACATGCCAACCTTCGAGACACCGAATGCAGGTTGCAACGATAGGCAGGCGTAGCCAACTGCCCGGCAGCACCAAATAGCGCATTCACGAACTGCTGCGAGCCCGAGGCATCCGGTAAAAAAATCAATTTGTGCTGTAATAACTCCGTGACCGACACGCTATCTTGGCGGGCAAGCCGGTGGGATGGTGCTACCAGCGCGCACAACGGCCCCCGCTCAAAAGAGTGCACTACTAACCGTGGGTCTGAAATGGGGCCGTAGGTAATAGCAATATCCACCTCGTCGCTGGCCACCATCTCATGGGGTTCTCGGGGGTAATAAATCCCTGTTTTAATCTCGATCAGCACGTCGGGATAATGCTCGGAAACACGGCGCATCACGTGGTTGATAAAGCTATCCACAAAGCCATCACCTACCGAGACTACCACCTTCCCCGACTGTAAATTGCGTAACCGAGACAGCGTATCTCCCAGCTCTGAATTCAACCGCCGCTGAGCAAGAAATCCTTCCACTACCAATTGGCCTGCTTCGGTCAACGTCACATGCCGCCCTTGACGCTCCAACAACGCCATGCCCAATTCTCTCTCCAACCCACGTACTTGGCGGCTTACCACAGAGGGATTGATATGCAGATGCTCCGCCGCCGCACGAATGCCACCGCAACTGCTTACCTCAAATAAGTAAAACGCACGTTTATCCAGTAGGGTCATGGTGATCTCGTGTGAATAACCTCGTGCCGATGAGCTCGCACACCAGCTTTTTCAAACCAATAGCAACAAAATGCCCCTATCTAAGGCAGCTTGCTCCCATCTTTTTTATGCTACTTTCGAAATATAAATAATGTGATTTTATAGTGGCAGACCATGCGTGCCTATCTAAGCCAGAACGTGTGCCCTAAAACCTTATTGAGTCAAAAAATCACCCACACGCTCACATAAAGACATGGAACATGGACACAAAGAGTAGAATGAAAATTACTCTGAATGCGATAGGAGCATGCATCGTTGCAAATAGCTGAGATAACACCCTCTGAGGTGCCAATGGAGCTACTTCTTTTAGCGGATCCCTGCGAAGAAGCCATCAAAAGCTACCTATATCAATCAAGATGCTTCATCGCCTGTGCCAAGGGTTCGGTAGTTGGAGTTTGTGTTATCAAGCCGATTTCTGAGGGAGCACTGGAATTGATGAACATTGCCGTTTCACCATCGGTTCAACAGAACGGTGTTGGTACACAACTTCTCAGGCATGTTATCGAAAAAGTAAAGGCATCTGGTGCGCAACGCTTAGAGGTAGGAACGGGTACATTCGGCTATCAACTGACCTTCTACCAACGGCAGGGCTTTAGGGTTAATTGTATTGATAAAGATTTTTTCTTGAAGAACTACCCTGAGCCTATCATTGAAAATGGAATTCAGCACAAAGATATGCTTAGACTAAGCCTGGAATTTTAGCCCCCTCATAAGATAACGGTTAATAACTCAGCATATTCTCTTTAGACTACTCTATAAACAAACGCGAAAACCCCGCACACGGCGGGGTTTTTAAGCTTACCGACTTAGCCGGTAGCTAATATCTCGGTAGGGAGTTTATTCCACAACCTTGATATTAGAAGCTTGAAGGCCTTTTTGGCCCTGAGTGACGTCAAAAGAAACCTTCTGACCGTCTTGCAGGGATTTAAAGCCTTCTGCTTGAATTTCGGAGAAGTGTGCGAACAGATCGTCGCCGCTAACTTCAGGAGAAATAAAGCCGAAGCCTTTAGTGTCGTTAAACCACTTTACGGTACCAGTTGCCATGATCGAAATCCTCGATTTAGCGAAATTAATGCCGGGGAAATACCCGAGTTACAGAGGGTAGAACAAGAGACTTTCACCAGGCTCAACGCTAAAATGCTTCGATACTGCTGACAACGTTCGACTTGCTAACCAACTGCAATCAGTCTGCGCTTCTATATTACTTACGTCAACAGCTAATACCAAAAAGAGCTAAATAAGGTAACAACAGCCTCTATATTGAGGTGTTTATCCTGAACATAAAATAAAGCTTAATCATATATTGAGGATTTAAAACATTCATTACAGCAACTTACAAACTTATTGGCTGGCATATAGCCAGCCATTCTTTTAAAACAATTTTAAAAAATCTTCTTCAAACGCTTAAATCGCACATCAGCATGGCTTTTCCCGCTTCTTCGTCAGTAATCAACTGCGCCTGATAGGGGCCGCTGTCATGGTTCACCAAGGAATAATCAACGCTTGAAAGCCTTTCCTGCACTTCGTCAATAGGCGCTGAAAACTCAACCAAAAGCACGCTAATGCCGTTTGAGTTTCCAAGATAAAAAACGAAGCTTTCAACTGGCAGGCCGTAGTACTCACCGTTTTTTGCTGCTAAACGGTAGCCGCTATAATCTCGGTTGCGCTCAAAGAAATCTATTTCTCCAAGAACTTCTTTATAAACAGTCGGCAGAACAATCTCGTTAACCTCCGGGTAGAGAGAGCCATCTGGGTAAGTCACCAGATTACGGCGTAGTTCGCTCCACTCCTCAGATTGGGCACAACCGTCTTCCCACGACGCAAGTAAGGGCGTCCAATCTACTGTTGAGCCTGACGCAGCAGTTCCATAGAAAAGCGCGCAGCCGAAAACTGCGGCAAACACTGGCTTATAGGTGCGTTTCATCTAGTTCCCTTTTTAATTTATATTTAATCGAACAAGCTGGCAGGCACGGCATCGGGGGCTCCTAGCTCAAGCCATTGCGTATGTTTTTCTGTGTAGAAATTACGTAATTTATCTCCATGCCACCAATGATCAACAGCACGATTTCCTAAATCAAAGGTGATCGCACCCGCCGCTTCAGCTACGGATAACACGGAGTTTTTTGAAACGCCACAGCGCCTCCCAGCTAAACTTGTATACTCCTGGCTCAAATTTGCATCAACAGAAGTAACTTGGGGTTGGCCACCGGATACAATCCAAGCTTTTCCATGTTCACCGTAAACGCTTCCACCAAAACGTACAAACAGATCAGCGAAGTGCAGGTACTTTGTTTCAGCGTCACAAGAAGCCGTGTGAATATTAATTCCCGCACTTCTGGCTAAGCGCTCCATCAGCTCTTCGTTGCCGCTATCAATCACCGTAAAGTAACTAATGAACTCCATAGGATCGACAGGCTCAGCACGAAAGCTATTGAGCAGGATTTGCTGCGTCCTTTCATCACCTCTTAGGACGGCATCATAAAAGCCCATATATAGTGTCGAGAAGGGCATTTCGATTCTAAATGGCGGCTCACCTTGGCTGACTTGCATTGGGCGACACTCACTATCGAGTAAGCGCAGATTGTCACCGATCACTTCCCTCGCCCTTGGCGTCAGGTTTAAAAATGTTGCCACGGTTAACTGCAAAGGCTCAGACGTGCCTGCCTGCCGTTGATCGATATAGTCAGCAAATGAATAGAGCCGCTCATCGTCTTGGCAAGCAACCTGGGCGAATGCACTGGCGGGCAGTGAAAACAGCGATATTACCCCGGCGGTAAATAGGGCCTTAAAATACATTTACTGGCACTCCTGTGGCTTTATAGTGACGCGGCGACTGACATTAAAATAGGGGTTGATGGGGTCTTCAATGGTGGTTGATTCAGCCAATTGATAGCCATCTCCCTCTTGCTGAACGGCTGGCCGCCAACTGCCCCGGCTTGAAATACCTTCTTCTCGGTAAAAGGCTTCAACCATTTCCCAGGCAATGTTTTTATCAACCACAATGTTGGCATTAGGCTCGGCCTGCTCACCTTGGCACTCGTTGGTATTTTCAACGTAGATACCCTGGCTAAACACATTGTCGTATATCAACCAAAACGCGTTTTCTTCCATCACGTTGCCTAAGCTGCCGACAAACATGCGCGCGACTTGTTGAATAGTGTCAACGTTCTGGCCTAATAACCGATAGTGGTCGCCATCTAATAGATAAAACGCCCAGAACCAACGCGCATCAATCGCCGCTGCTTTGGTACCGCGCAAAAATTCCATGTGCGCACTTAACTCTGGTGTTTGCCTTAACTTAGAAAGCAAGATGTCGAGATGCTCTTCAAAGGGCAGTACCGGATGGCCAATTAGCTCCCCATCAAAGTAATAGACAGGGTTACATTCCATGCTCGCGATCACCATATTGCGCGCTAACAGCGTTTGAACGTTCTCCCCGGCAAATAGAAAAGTACGTAACGTCACCTGGAGAGGGTCCATATCGTCGCCATTGGCTAACGCCTGCAAAGTTCCTCGAGGGTCTTCCTGCAAACGAATATCATCGCCATACTGGCAACCATATTGAGCACTTTCTTGGGCAATGTAATATTGCCACGCTTGCTTTTGCTCTTCCGTTAATGCTGATTGTGCGAAGGATTCGACCACCAAATCGTTAGCATGCGCAGCAGAGAATGTTGTTACCCCTACCGCGATGGCTCCCGCCCATTTCAGCGCTTTTTTCATGATCATTCGTGGTTCCTTGTCACTATCACGTCTAGTGTTTGGCCTGCCGTGCTGGCTGGCAGTTGTCTCGCCCCAAAAACGCCATAGCGTAAGTCGTGAGTTTGTGAAAAGGTGAATACGCCTGTATTGGTGTGGCTCTGATGAACCACTAGCCAGTCTCCCTTGGTCAGAACGCCCTGAATGCCTTCCAACGCTGCTTCCGATAGCGTTAAGGCTTGAGGACGATAGCCGACACCCCTGGCGCGCTCACGCAGGCGCTGAACGTCTGCCAAGCTCATACGACGAAGCTGGCTATCCCCTTCTGCTTGGGGCTCTCCATACTCAGGCCCGAAATAAGCAAGGCCATACTGACGTTCATGCCGCGCAAAACAGCTAAGTACCTGTGGCGTACTGGCGGCAGCGGTAAACCGATGGCCCCCTAGCACATCAGCAATTTGGTCGGCCTCACGACGTACTGCATGACAATTAACTTCGCCCAAGAGCGTAGGTTGGAAATGCACCCATAACGCGATGCCATCTTCATTTCGCTGGATAACACGAGCAAAATCAGTTGCAAGAGGAATACTAACGGGGCGTTTCGCAATCGCGTCGCTACCACAGTCGCCATGCCTGGCGGCTCGCCACTGAAGACTATTTACTCGACTAATATCCATCGCTCTTGAGAAATTGGTAAGGCAGGTACCTTCGCCAGTGATCACCGGAGAACGATGGATCGCCCAGTTGCCGTCACTGAGCTGCTGGACATCAATAAGTGCCGCGTGATGGGGCATGTTTTCATGCAGTGTGGCTAGTTGGCTTTCTAGCGGCGTTGAGACGTCTAGATGCATCACACCTAACGGCCTCTCGTTCTCTGGCAAAGCCACATGAGTGCTGTTTTCTTCGGCGGCAGAGGGAGAATAGGGAGAGAGAGAATAAGGAGAAGCCGATAACTCAACTGGCCTTTCTACCGCAGCTTGTTCAACAGAGCCAGATGTTGTTGCTTCACTTTCCTGGTTATCACTTTCAAGACGCTCTATCGCGTTGGAATGCCCGCTTACCAATGGAGGCGCAAGGTAAGCAGCGAAGCGCCCTAACGAATAGATCACCGGCTGAGTGTGGATTACCCAGGTGGCAAATAACGCGCCCCCCGTAGTCATTGAGCGCTGAAATTCTTCGTTAAAATAACGGTACGTTGGAGTTTGCGTCACCGCCGCACTACTCAACATAGGCACCGTTACAATAATCACCAACCCACCCACTTTGATCGCGTGGGGTAACCAGCGATGTCTGGAACCCATGAGAACAGGAATACTTGCGGCCAAACCAATCGCATTCACTAACGCAAAAAACAGTGAAAAGCCCATCGCAATCGGTGGCACAATAAGTGCTCGAACGTACTGTTTACCCTCTTCTTCTCTAGGCTGACCATTCGCGAGCAGTTGAGCGTCATCATATAACCGCTGACGCTCCGCTTCGGCATACGCTAAATAGTGCGGTAACAGCACCTGGTCTCTGAACTGCTCTGGCGTCAGGTCTAACGTGATGACCATCTGCTCATCACGCGGTTGTAACGCCTCGTGTAGTTGATCCTGAATTGGCTGAGAGGCAATAAAGGCGTCGGCATTCAAATCAAGTGGTAGCGATGCACCTAAATGTTGCTGCATGGACTGATCTGCTTGCTCGCCTATCTCGTGAGACTGCTCTGCAATAATCGCCTCAAGAAATCCCTCCCGGTCATTCGCGCGCCAATCACTGGGTAGCTCAATACCCTGCGCCAGCATTGCTTGCCTTACCTGAGCAGCAACGTCATCACTCGCCACGAAGTGTTCGTAAGAAGCAGGCGCACCTAAAACGGTGGCTAGCTTCCCATTCAAATGCTCGTAAGAGAGGTCTTCACAGCGCTGAACGGTTCGCTGCTCAGTAACGAAACGATTGCCACGACGGACATTTTGGGTCACTACTTCGGGGGCATAGCACCAATCTGTAGGGGCAATATAGTGCCCTAAATTGTCGACTACTTCTTTACGATAAATCTCTTCAACTCGAACAACACATTCATTTCTAAAACGGCCACTTTCACACTGCTGTCGGGCATTAAAATAGGTTGCCAAACTGCGCTGTAGGGTCAGCACCTGGCGAGTGAAAGCCTCTTCGCTTCCTTCTACTTGGTTATTTCGCCATTGGCTTAACAGGTCTTCTTGCACATCTAGCCACGCTTGCTCAGCGTAGCTGGAGATCTCTTGCTGGGCCGCCCAATAATTATCCGAAATCGTTTTATACGCGTCCCATGCACCACGAGTAGACTCTTGTAAGTGAATCCGCATAAGTTATGGTGTATAAAGCGAGGCT